>CAJFOG010000123.1 GCA_904395785.1 uncultured Eubacterium sp.
ACAGTTAGTAAGAGCTGTAGAAGAATTAGGAGGTAAATAGTATGAAAGTTACTGAACTTGATTTGCCTGGAGTATTATTAATTGAACCAGATGTTTTTAAAGATTATAGAGGGTACTACATGGAATCTTATTCTAAAAGAACTTTAGAAAAGTATGGAATTAATGATGAGTTTGTTCAAGATAATCATTTATTGTCATTGAAGAAAGGGACAATAAGAGGAATACATTTTCAAAATGCTCCTTATGCACAATCTAAGTTATTAAGATGTACTAAAGGTAAAATTTTAGATGTAGTCGTAGATTTACGTAAAGATTCATTAACATATAAAAAATGGATTTCTGTTGAATTAGATGCAGAAAGTAAAAAACAGATATATATTCCTCGTGGTTTTGGACATGCATGTATGTCACTTGTAGATGATACTGAAGTTCAATATAAAGTGGATAATTTATATTACCCAGAATATGATAGAGCTATTGCTTGGAATGATCCAGAATTAAATATAGAGTGGGGAATTAAAGATGTGATAGTTTCTGAAAAAGATAAAAATGCATCTTTATTGAAAGATAGTGATGTAAACTTGTAAAGGAGTTAATGATATGAAGAAAATTATAATAACAGGAGCTGGAGGATTTATAGGAGCGCACCTAGCAGAACATTTGCTAAAAAAACAACATAAAGTATATGGAATTGATATAAAAAAAGAGTATATGTATAATTTATGCCAATATGATAATTTTGTACCAATTGAAGCATCTTTTCTTGAATATGATCAATTAATAGAAAAAATTGGTGAAAAAGATTTTGATCTGTTTTATCATTTTGCATGGCAAGGTGTGTTTGGTGACTCATTTAAAGACTATGAAATGCAGTTAAATAATGTAAAATTTGCATGTGATGCACTGATGATTGCTAAAAAAATCGAATGTAAAAAATTTGTCTTTGCAGGTACAATAAATGAATTTGAGGTAAAAAAATATTTAAATAAAGATTATTTTGAACCAAGATACACATGTATCTATGCTTCATGCAAAATGCTTTCAGAAATGATTGCTAAAACACTAGCTTTTAATAATGAAATTGAATATAGTGCAGGGTTAATTGCAATGGCTTATGGGGAAGGAAATCGATCTAATATGCTTCCAAATGTCGTGATGAGACAACTTATTAATAGTGAAGTTCCTAAATTGATAGAAGGAAACAATTTATATGATTTAATTTATATAGATGATATTGTACGAGCATTTGAAGCGATAGGGTTTAAAGGGAAGAATATGAAAAGTTATTATGTAGGACATCGTAAATTGAAGAAATTTAAAGAATGGCTAGAAGATTTAAAAAATATTGTAAATCCAAATATTGAGCTTTTATTCGGCGAATATAAAGATACTTTAGATATGGACTATAGTATAATCGATACGGATGCTTTATATGAAGATACTGGTTTCGAATGTAAAGCTGATTTTGAAGAAAGCATTTTAGCTACCGTAGAATGGTTAAAGGAGAATTGATAAATGGAAGATATAATCATTGTAGGATCTGGATTTTCAGGAAGTATTTTAGCGAGAGAGATTGCAGAAAAATTGAATAGAAAAGTATTAGTTCTAGAAAAAAGACCACATATCGGAGGAAATGCATATGATGAATATGATGAGTATGGAATCTTAATACAAAGATATGGGCCACATTATTTAAATACTAACAATTATAAAATAATTAAATATCTTAGTAATTTTGCAGAATTATATCCTCATGATGCGAAATTATTAAGTTATATTGACAATGAATATGTGCAATTGCCATTCAACTACAGAACAATGCAACAGTTAGTTGGATTTGAAAATTCTGAACGTTTGCTGAAATTAATGAGAGAATCTTTTAAAGGAAGAGATAGAGTCCCAATTTTTGAGTTGTTATATAACGAGCATGAAGAAATTCAAAATTACGGAAATTTATTATTTGAAAAAGCTTTTAAAACTTATACAGCGAAACAATGGGGATTAAGTCCCGATCAAATAGATAAAAGTGTAATTGAACGAGTACCAATGGCAATGAATTTTGATGAACGTTATTTAAATAAGGATTTTCAGTATCTTCCTAAAAAAGGATTTACAGAAATTTTTAAAAATATGTTAAATCATCCTAATATAACATTAAAAACAGATGTAGATGCTTTATCTTATTTAGAATTAGATGAAAAAAATAAAAAAGTCATATATAAAGGAAGAGATGTAAAACTTTTAGTATTTACTGGTGCAATAGATGATTTATTTCATAAAAAACATGGACAATTACCATATCGTTCCCTAAATATAGAATATGAATATTATGATGTAGATAGTAAATTACCTTGTGAGATTATCTCATATCCACAAGCAGAAGGTTATACTAGATCTACTGAATATAAAAAAATTACTTTAAATTGTCGAGCTGAATGTACTGTTGTTGCTACAGAATATCCTTTAGAGTATGATCCTAATTCAGATATCGCAAATACACCATACTATCCAACTTTAACAAAAGAGAGTATGGAAATGTATGAAAAATATAAAGCTGAATCTGAAAAATATGGTAATATTATATTGTGTGGAAGGTTAGCAGAATTTAGATACTATAATATGGATGTATGTATAGAACATGCGTTAGAGAAGTTTGAAGAGGTTAAAAAATACTTGGAGGAAAATTAATATGAAAATATTAGTAACTGGAGGA
>CAJFOG010000124.1 GCA_904395785.1 uncultured Eubacterium sp.
AAAAGAAAATGGACGAAGCAGGTATTGCAAATCAATGGCCAGCATTATGTAATGCAGCTGGTCAAGCTTTTTGTAATGCTTCACCGTTTTTGTTAAAAGATTTAACGAGCAGAGCGAAAAAGCAAACTTTAAAATCTGATTTTGAAGCCTACCTGGATGGATTCTCTCCGAATGTTCAGGAAATTTTAGAAAAGTTCAAATTCAAAAATCAAATTGATACAATGACTGACGCTGATATTCTTGGTGCAGTTATTGAAAAATTCGTTTCACCAACCATCAATCTAAGTCCAAAATGCATTTATACTGATGATACTATGCAAACGATAAAACTTCCAGCTTTAGACAATCATGGTATGGGTACAGTTTTTGAAGAATTGATTCGTAGATTTAATGAAGAAAATAATGAAGAAGCTGGTGAACATTGGACTCCAAGAGATGTTGTAGAACTTATGGCTGATTTGATTTTTGTTCCTGTAGCAGACAAAATTAAAGACGCTACTTATTCTTGTTATGATGGAGCTTGCGGGACAGGTGGTATGCTTACTGTTGCACAAGATAGATTACTTGAACTTGCAAAAGAAAATAAGAGAGAAGTTTCAATTCATCTTTTTGGACAGGAAATTCAACCTGAAACATATGCAATATGTAAAGCTGACATGTTGCTGAAAGGAGATGGAGAACAAGCAGAACACATTGCATATGGTTCTACATTATCCGCTGATGGAAATGCCACTCGGCAATTCGATTTTATGTTATCGAATCCTCCATACGGAAAAAGTTGGAAAACTGATGCGGAAAAAATGGGAGGTAAAAAGGACATTTTAGATAGCCGTTTTAATGCATATTTAGAAAATGGAGAACACATTTCTATGCTTCCTAAAGTAAGTGACGGTCAGTTGTTATTTTTATTAAATAATGTTGCAAAAATGAAAACAAATACAGAACTTGGCAGCAGAATTGCGGAAGTACATAATGGTTCTTCATTGTTTACAGGTGATGCTGGTAGCGGAGAAAGTAATGCTAGACGATTTTTGTTTGAAAATGATCTTGTAGAAGCAATTATTGCTTTACCTGATGGTATGTTTTATAATACTCCGCTTGGGACTTTTATATGGGTATTAAGTAATAAAAAGCCTGAAAATAGAAAAGGGAAGGTTCAGCTTATTGATGCGACTGAAATGAAGTCACCGATGTGGAAAAATATGGGAAAGAAAAATGCTGAAATATCATCAGAATTTAGAAATGAAATTTTGCGAATATTCATGAGTATGGAAGAAGGTAAAGTTAGTAAGTGTTTCGATAATGATGAATTTGGATATTGGAAAATTACTATTCTTCAACCTGAATATGATTCAAAAGGTAATATTATAAAAGATAAAAAAGGTCGTCCTGTTATTGATAAGAATAAGTCAGATACAGCCATTGTACCATTTATGTATGAGGGAGGAATTGATGGATATATGAAGAAAGAAATACATCCATATACTCCGGATGCATGGGTTGACATAAAGAAAACAGTGATAGGATATGAATTAACGTTTACCAAGTATTTTTTTGAACCTAGACAAATAAGAGATATTGATGTAATTGCTGCTGATATCAAAGAAGTAGAAATGCAGATGGCTGGAATATTAAGTGAGGTATTATCATGAGTGGATTTAAAAAATATTCGGAATATAAAGAAACTGGAATTGATTGGATTCCTGTAATTCCTAAACATTGGGAAATGAAAAAAATTAATGAATTATTTATTGAGCGTTCGGAGAAATGTTCAGCTTTAGAGTATACACCACTTTCTGTAACTAAATTTGGAGTTGTTCCCCAACTTGATACTGCGGTGAAATCAAAAGACAGTGAAAACAGGAAGAAAGTACTTGCAGGAGATTTTGTTATAAATAGTCGTTCCGATAGAAGGGGATCTAGTGGCTTTTCAAAATATGATGGTTCCGTATCATTGATAAATATTGTATTGTCGCCACGTGAAAATACTTCGTTGTATTATCATTATTTGTTACGTAGTCATACTTTTATTGAAGAATTTTACAGAAATGGAAGAGGTATTGCTGCTGATTTGTGGACTACAAGATACAGTGAAATGAAAAATATATATGTGCCAGTTCCAACACTTGAAGAACAAAACCAGATGTTAGAATTTTTAAGATGGAAGATTTCAATCTTTAATGGTCTTATACCTGAGAAAGCAATTACTAAAGGCAATATAATCGCATCGAGTAAAGCTCTTTTAGCAAGAGAGATGATGTTAATTGATGAATATAGAACAAGCCTTATATCAGCTACTGTAACAGGACAAATTGATGTAAGAGATATTGTTATACCAGATTATGATTTTGTCGAAGATGAAATAATAGATGGAGAGGAAGCTGATGAAATTTTGGTAGAGGAGGTGTAATACATGGCTCTTACAAATATAAAAGAAAATGGATTAGAGTCTTTGATTGTAAAATGGTTAGTAGAACAAAATGGCTATGAACAAGGTACTAATAAAAACTACAACCGAGATTATGCTATTGATGAAACTCGTTTGTTTCGTTTTTTAGAAGGAACTCAGCCAGAGGCATTAGAAAAACTAGGCGTGTTCAAAGCCAATATGAAAAAGAAACAGTTTTTAAATCGTTTGCAAGGTGAAATTACTAAGAGAGGGATTATTGATGTACTTAGAAATGGAGTAAAGATATATCCGGCTAATCTTATCATGTTTTATTTAACACCTACAGAAAACAATGTAAAGGCTAGAGAAATGTATGAAAAGAATATTT
>CAJFOG010000125.1 GCA_904395785.1 uncultured Eubacterium sp.
ACCCCATAAATTGTAAAGGAAAAAAGAAAACCACCCCAAGAAAATGTGGTGGCAGGGGTCGACCCCAAGTAAATCCAGTATATCGTAAATAAAAGGCATGAGTTTCATGTCTTTTTTACTTGTATCATAATGATTATTTCTTTATAATAATTAACGATTGTTTGAAAGAAAGGATTAAAATATGGTAAAAAATAAAGATTTATTATCTGGTCCGATATTTCCAGTATTAGCGTCATTAGCTGTACCTATTATGGCAACTAGTTTTATTCAGATGGCATATAATTTAACTGATATGATATGGCTAGGACGACTAGGTGCAGATGCAGTAGCATCAGTTGGTGCTGCAGGTATGTTTATGTGGTTTTCTAATGGTTTAGCGACATTGGCTAAAATAGGAGGACAAATTAAAGTAGCACAATCATTAGGAGCTAATGATCAAAAAAAAGCAATTAAATATGCACAAAGTGCCTTACAATTAGGTATGATATTTGCATGTTTATTCGCAATACTTACCTTATTATTTTCAAAACAAATGATTAGTTTTTTTAAATTAAATAGTGCATTAGTAGAACAAGATGCAAGGTCTTATCTACTTATCACATGTGTATTTTTAATATTTTCGTTTTTAAATCAAATATTTACAGGTATTTTTACTGCAATGGGCAATAGTAAATCAGCATTTATCGCATCTACTGTAGGATTAATTGCTAATATTATTTTAGACCCATTATTTATTTTTGGAGGATTTTCTATTCCTGCAATGGGAGTAACTGGAGCAGCGACTGCAACGATTTTAGCACAAGTTATTGTAACGCTTATTTTTTTCTATATGATGAAACAAGATGTAGTATTATTTCCTCATGTAACATTTTTTAAAAAAGTATGGAAATATGAAATGTATGAAATATTTAAGATAGGATTACCTGCAGCATTACAGACAATGTTGTTTTCTTGTATTTCTATAGTAATTGCTCGTATTATAGCAGATTGGGGAGATCATGCGGTTGCGATTCAGAAAGTTGGATCACAAATTGAATCTATCTCATGGATGACAGCTGAAGGGTATGCGGCTGCTTTAAATAGTTTTGTTGCACAAAATTATGGTGCTAACTTTTTAAATAGAATACATACAGGGGTAAAATTGTCGATAAAAGTCATGTTGGCATGGGGGTTTTTTACAACACTTATCTTATTATTCTTTCCAAATATCATTTTTAAAATTTTTATCAGTGATGAAACAGTGTTACCTATGGGAGTAGAATATTTACAAATATTAGCTTTTTCTCAAGCTTTTATGTGTCTAGAGTATGCAAGTGCAGGAGCATTTCAAGGAATTGGGAAAACAACGCCGCCATCTATAGTAAGTATAGTATTTACAGCCGCTAGAATACCTTTGGCAATATTATTAAGTTCTTATATAGGATTAAATGGAATATGGTGGGCATTAACAGTTAGTTCAATAACCAAAGGATTAGTTTTATATATTTGGTATAATCGCACTGCAAAAAGCTTATCTATTTAGTGTTATCATGTATAAGAACAAAATGTTATATCATACTAAAAGTGTCAGGAGGATATAACGATGAAATTAATAAAAATATTATGTTTAAGTATGATTGCTTTACTTCCTTTACAAGGTTGTAGTATGAATGAAATGAAAGAAGATGCCAATGATGTTAAGGAAGATGTACAACGTCCTGTAGAAGAAGCCAAAGATGAGGTAGAAGATAGAATTGATAATTTAACAGCGTATTTCAAAGAAAAAGATGTAGAATTAAATGAGTTACAAACCATTGAAGATATTGATTTTGCAGCTGATGAAGGAAGATCATTTACCGTTGATGGAAAAACAGTTTATATTTATCGTGTAAATCAAGATGATGCCAAAATGCAAAAAGTTATCAAAGAAGCAAAAGAAAATGGTAAAGTAAAAGTAAATATTACAGGTACGGAAATGGAGTATGGAGCTCATGTGAATCAAGACTATTTAATGTTATATGATACATCTGTAAATGTAGATCCAATTGTATCAGTATTTGATAGTTATACTTATTAATATAGATAGAAGTTGACTTATGAAATATAAGTCAATTTTTTTATAAAAAAATATATTATTTTTAATAAATTACATATATAATGTAACAATATGAGTTATCATACTCTTAGAAAGAAGGTAGATGTTATGATGACAGATTGTGAAAAAGCAAAACAAATGTTAAATGCTGTATGGAATGACGATATTAATTTATTAGAAAAAGCTTTAAAAAATGGAGCAAGTCCAAATTGGATTATAAATGGATATCCTATTTTAATTCATGCAGTTTATATGAGAAATATTAATATGGTAACGTTATTGATAGAATATGGAGCTATTCAAGTAGAAGAAGCATTAGGGTTTGCGTTAGATCGTTGTATAGGTGAAGTTATTATGCCTTTAATGTATATGGGTATAGTGCCTAAGATGAAAGAACCAAAAGCGATTTTTGGACCATATCCTTCAAGATATTGTCCATTAGATTATAATCCTAAGTTAAGAGTATAGAGGAAAGGGTGTTATTTATGTCTAGAGCAGCAAATTGTATTCGTATGCTATTATTATTGAAAGCTAGAGGATTTATGAGTAGAGAAGATCTTGCAAAAAGCTTACATACAAATATTAGAAATATTGGTGAATATCGAAAAGATTTACAAGAAGCTGGATACATGATCGAAAGTACAAGAGGAAAATATGGTGGATACACTTTATTAACAAGTAGTATTTTACCAGTATATGGATTTAAGAAAAAAGAATTACAAGCATTAGCTGATGCTAAATCTTATATGCAAAGTCATGCAGATTTTTTGATGTATAGTGAGTTTGAGGAAGCGATTGATAAAGTCTTGGCAACAACATCTATTGCACATAATGCACAGAGTATTTATGTTGAAGGTAATCAGATGCAAGTCAGTAATCATATGAAAGAGATGATTTATAAAATGGAATCAGCTAGGAAAGACTTACGTGCTATTGATATAGAATATAAAGGAATGCATGCAACCGAGTTTGAAAAAGTACGTGTTTTACCATATGAATTATTACATGATAAAGGTAGTTACTATTGTTTAGGTTATTCCTTAAAAGCAAAAGACTTTAGAAAATATAAATTTAGTGAAGAAAGAATGAAGAGTATTCAAATTACACACAAGACATTTCAAAAAGATAGTAATTTTAAAATTAAAGACCATATAGGAGAGATGGGATTAATAAGAAATGAACATATAGAGTTAGAATTATATGTATATGATGAAAGTGCAGTATTTATTAGTGAAAAAAAAGTAGGCTTACATCCACAAGCAAAATGGATAGATAACAAAACATTATATTATAAAACGACGATGGAAGGGAAAATACCTACGATGCAGTTTCTTTTATCATTAGGAAATCAAGTAGAAGTAATTGCTCCTTCTCATATAAGAAATGAAATTGCAAGTACGATTGAAAAAATGAGGATACGTTATCAAAGGAGTGATAGAAAATAATATAGATTTTAAATAAATATACTATTGATAAGAAGATGAGTACGATGTATCTTCTTATCAATTATTTTAAAAAGTTACAATTGGTGTTAAAAAATCAATTTTTTTAAAAAAAGTGTTGACTTATATAAACTAATTTTGTATTATATATGAGCACCAAGGGAATAAGGTTGCGAAAATAAAAGATGGCGCGTTGGAGAAACGGTTAACTCACATGCCTTTCACGCATGCATTCACGGGTTCGAATCCCGTACGCGTCACCATGTAAAAGTGCACGAACCATATTAAATGGTTCTTTTTTTATATGAATATTACCTTAGAAAGGGTTTTTAATATAATTAATTGTATATTTGATCGGTATTGCATGAAATGAGCATCATTCTGCAATGCCGATTTTTTTGTTCTAAAAAATGAAAGGAGGTAATTATGGCTAAAGAAATGATAAATAATTCATTAATATAATTATTAAGGCACATTAATGCTTTGTGGTGAATTTTTATTATTAAAAATTGAACTAGCATATTTTATTAGCAATAATATTTTTTTTGAGTATAATGAAGTAAAAGTCTTTAGAAGAAATAAAATGTTCAAGGCAAATAAAGTAAAACTAATTGAACCAAAAACTTTAATCAATTCGTTAAAAGAAATAGTTATATACAAGGGTTTAGATGTAGATTAAGATAAGTTTGCGATAAGATTTTAAATAATTTTAATTAGTGTCATAAGTATTGTTGTTAAGATATTTTCTTATTGATTATATTCAAAACTATAAAATATTGACTTACATTCATAGTGTAAGTGTTGTGTAATTTTTTAGAATAAAAGCTTCGCTACTTTTAATATTAATTAGGTTAAAGGACATTTTACTATTTTTTCTTTTACTTTTTAATGAAATAAGTTATAATGAATTTGAGGTTTTATTACCATATGGATTTTTGCTAGAAATATATTTTACGATTGGTGATTTTTAATAAATTGTAAAATATATATTGACAAAAATAAATGGGAGTAGTAATATATATGAGCATTCAATGAGACGCGGGCCTGTAGCTCAGTTGGTTAGAGCGCACCCCTGATAAGGGTGAGGTCGCTGGTTCAAATC
>CAJFOG010000126.1 GCA_904395785.1 uncultured Eubacterium sp.
TCACAGATCTTCCTATAGGTAAATATACTCTTTGTGAAGTTTGTCATAATTCTTTTAATAAACAAATAGGGATTATCATTGAAAAAGATTCTATATTACAAAAAGATATTTAATCTTTTGAAATGATAGTTGAATTAAGGTATGATGTCATATCCTTTTAGTAATTTAAAATAATAAGAGTCTTTTATAACACATAGTAGCATAAGGCTACTTTTTTTATATATAATAGGTATGAAATAGACTTAGATGACAACTTATTTTGAATGATACATATACCAAAATTTGTGTATAATAACAAGGGTATGATATACTAAGGGAAAAGAAATGGAGGTTGTTGTATGCAAAGATTAGCAAAAGGTATCACAAACTTTAAAACAATCATAGATGAAAATTATTATTATGTAGATAAAACTGGTTTTATCAAAGATGTACATAATGAAGCTGTTGTATTGTATACACGACCAAGAAGGTTTGGGAAAACACTGAATATGAGTATGTTGAATTATTTTTATAATGTAAAGCATAAAAAGTATGCGTATTTATTTAATGAATTAGAAATAAGTAAAAATGAAGAAGTGATGCAATATCAGAATAGATATCCTGTGATATCTATCACGTTAAAAGAAATGAAACAGTCTAACTTTCAAGAGCAAATGAATGATTTTAAAGAAATAATATCGGGTGTAATAGGAAATAATACAGAATTATTAACAAGTGATAAGTTAAATGAACTAGAAAAAGGAAAACTATATAAATATTATGAAGGTGAAGTAAACTTAGCACAACTAGGAAGAGCCTTATTATTTATATCTCAATGTTTAGAAAAGCATTATGAAGAAAAAGTAGTAATATTGATAGATGAATATGATGTCCCTTTACAACATGCGTATTTACTAGGCTATTATGATGAAATGATAAGTTTTTTAAAAAGTGTATTAAGTGCAACATTAAAGGATAATGATGCATTAAAAAAAGGAATCTTAACAGGATGTTTACGAATCGCGAAAGAAAGTATCTTTACGGGAATGAATAACTTTAGTGTATATGGAATTAGTGAGGAAATAAGTGCATCTCGATTTGGATTTACACCAAGCGATGTATATGAGATATTATCGTATTATAACTTGCTTGCATATGAGAAGGAAGTAAAAAAATGGTATGATGGGTATGTATTTGGTAAACAGGAGATTTATAATCCATGGAGTATTGTGCAGTATGTAAATCAAGCAACTAAAACATCAGATAAACATCCTACATCGTTTTGGGCTAATACAAGTGGTAATGATATTGTGATGAAGTATATTACACAGGCAAATCGTAAGATGAAGGAAGAGTTTGAAACACTTGTGAATAAAGAAAATATTGTGAAAAAGATAAAACCAGAATTAACATATCAAGAGATGGATAGCATAGATAATATATATTCCTTTTTATTATTTACAGGATATTTAAAAATATGTAGAAAAGTAGCAGATGGTACTTATGAATTACTGATTCCAAATGAAGAAGTAAGAAAAGTATATATCAATCAGTTTCAAGAATACTTTGAAGAAAGAAAAAGTAAACTTATGGAAGCATTAGAGAATGAAGATACAAGAAATATAAATGATATATTAGATGATATCTTAAAAATAAGTGTAAGTTATTATGATAATAAAGAAAGTTTTTATCATGGTTTCATGTTAGGGTTTTTAAGTGATTATGAAATATTATCAAATGAGGAAGCTGGAAATGGAAGGTTAGACTTAGTGATTAAACCTAAAAATGTTCTGGTAACATCATAATTATTGAATGTAAACATGCAAATAGTGAAAGAGAATTATTAAAAGAATGTGAAGATGCAGTTTCACAAATTAAAGAAAAACAATATATGAAAGATCCTTCATATCAAATATATGGAGGAGTTATAGGATATGGTATATCATTTTATAAGAAAGACTGTTATGTGTTGAAATGTGAACTTTAGAATAAAATAAAACCATGAAAGGTGTCTTTCATGGTTTTATGCTTCTTGAGATAAATATGTAAGGATGTCTTGTGCATTGTTGGCAGGACTAGCTTTTTCAAATGTTTTTATGATAGTACCTTGTTCATCAATAACATAAGTAGAGCGAGTAACTCCCATGTATGTTTTTCCATATAATTTCTTTTCTTTCCAAACATCGTATGCCTGAATAACACTCAATGCTTCATCTGATAATAAGATAAATGGCAATTCATATTTATCTTTAAATTTAAGATGTGATTTACTAGAGTCTTTACTAATACCAATTACGACAATATCTTTTTCTTTATAAATGTCATAAGCATCTTTAAATGCACATGCTTGTTTTGTACATCCAGGTGTACTGTCTTTTGGGTAAAAGTAAATAACTACTTTTTTTCCTAAAAAAGAACTTAATGCAACCATATTACCGTTTTCATCTGGTAATGTAAAATCTACCGCTTTTGTACCTACTTCTAACATGTGAATACCTCCATGCTTATTATTTTATCATGATAAATACTGGAAATAAAGTGAATTGAATGGTAAAATGTAGGAAAGAATGTTTGGAGGGATCTTATGATAAAGACCATTGTATCAGATTTAGATGGAACATTATTAGATGCAGATCATCAGATTACAAATTATACAGCAGATGTAATCAAAGCATTACAAGTAAAAGGATATCAATTTCTTGTTGCAACAGGAAGAACATATGATACAGTAAAACCATTATTAGATAACCATGGTATACAATGTGAATGTTTAGTTATGAATGGAGCAATGGTAGTAAATCAACATGGAGAAGTACTGTATGATAAACCAATGATTAATGCACATGTTGTTGAAATTTTTACATTACTACAAGAGTTACAAGTACAATTTCAAATGTATGCGGATATTGGAACAGTAACAGATGATGCACATGCTGCTAGATTAGCTTTTGGAGCTCATATGAGAAGAAAAGGAATGCGTGATGAAGAAATAGAGCAAATTATAGAGGAAGGGGGATTCTGTCAATTTGCAGAAGAAATAAAAAATATTCATGATTTCTTAGCACAAGGGCATAAAATATATAAAATTGAAGTATTTGGTGAAGCAGAGAATTTAGAAAAAGCACGTGAAATATTATTACAAAAAGAAGAATATGCAGTAACGAATTCTTTCGAAAATAATATTGAAATTACAGATGTATCTGCACAAAAAGGGTATACACTAACAGCAATGTTTAAAGCAAGAAATATTCAAGTAGAAGATGTTGTAGTATTTGGAGATTCTTTAAATGATTTAAGTATGATGAAATTATTCCCAAATAGTGTGGCGATGAAAAATGGAGTAAAGATTATTAAAGAACATGCCAAATATTGTACATGTTATCCTAATTATGAAGAAGGTGTTGCGAAAGTAATAGAAGGGTTATTAGCTGATGGGGATTTACATCATATAGAAAATAATTAGGAATCGTAAAGAGAAGGTAGGAGCTTGCCTATCTTTTTTTATCATGTTTTCATAAGATAATATAGCGAATAAAAGGAGATGAAATTGATGAAAAAAATTATTGATGTTTCACAGTTTAATGGTGAAATTGACTTAGCAAAAGCAGAAAAAGATATTGATGGATTAATTGCTCGATGTTCATGGGGATGGGGGAATGGACAATTTGATACACAATGGTTTCATAATGCAAAACAAGCCAATGCATTACATGTTCCCTTATTTGCTTATCATTTTGCATATGCGAAAACAAAAGAAGAAGCAGTATTAGAAGCTAAATTAGCATTATCTGCATGTAGAAATTATGAGGTTCACGTTATTTATTATGATATTGAGTATAGTGAGTTTCAAGGTGATTTAACACCAGAGGAATATTATGAAATCGCAAAAGCATTTTGTGATGAAATTGAGGCAAATGGCTATGCAGTAGGAATTTATGCGAATGAATATTATTTTAAAACAAAGTTAATTAACGCAGGTTTTTCTAAATGGACCTTATGGCTAGCTAATTATGGAAATAATGATGGATATGATAATTGGGATGGAAGATTGGAATATAATCCATTTGGACATGTATTAATCCATCAATTTACTTCTAATGCGAAAAAAGGAGTATTAAAAGGAATAGAGGGAATACCAAGTGAAGGATTAGATTGTAGTGCTGATTTTGGTCTATTAGAAACCTTTGTGAAAAAGGAAGA
>CAJFOG010000127.1 GCA_904395785.1 uncultured Eubacterium sp.
AGATGCACGAATAGAAGTCGTGAAAGATATGAATGGAAAAAATCGTATGTTATTTATTTACGTGAATTTATAATGGTTTATCATATGATAGACCATTTTTTATAAAAAAACTTCTTATAAATGAAAGAAGTCTTAATTCATGATTCATATTGTACAAGTAAAGGTTGGCCATATTCTTCTAAATATTCTTCAATTTCAAATAATGATAAATTACGAGATATTGAAAATATTAAGATGGAATCTCTACGATTTTTCGCATAAAGGATATGATGTCCTGCAAGTGTTAAAAGTCGATTGCATTCTTCTAAATTACATTGTAATGTAATTGCTAATTGTAAAACCTTATCACGACTTGGATGTTTTTTCCCATTTAAAATTTGATAACCATAAGTTCGATGCAAATTTGCTTTTTCAATAAGTTCACTTTTTTTTATGTTTCTATTATGCATAATTGTTTTTAAATACGTTGGAAAATCATATTCTGTAATATGTTCATATATAATATCTAATTTATCAATTGTAGTTGATTGTATGAGTTGTTGTAGATCTTTCGTCGATTTATTTTTCATTATATTCACCCAATCCTATGATATAATGGAGTTACTGAAATAGCAAGAGGGAAAGGTATGCGATTAGAAGAGTTTAGTGAATTAAAAGTATTAAAACATACAAACGATAAAAAAATTAGCCTTGTATGGAATGAAATATTACAATGTTGCTTTATAAAGAAACAATTTCGAAAATATGCCAAAAGAGAAGTATATCAAAAATTACAAAGTTATGATCATCCTCACATTGTAAGAGTTTATGCAATATTTGAGAATTATGATGAATTAATAGTTATTGAAGAATATTTAAATGGAACGTTATTAAAAGATGAATTACAACGCGCAGAAACATCTACAAAACTAAAATGGTTTTATGAAATATGTGAAGGAGTACAAGTGCTACATAAAGAAAATATGATATATCGAGATATAAAGCCGGAAAATATTATGATTATTCGAAATTGTGCAATATTGTTTGATTTTGATATCGCAAAGCAATTATATACAACCTATGGACAAACTACAATGATTGGAACGATTGGCTATGCATCTCCTGAACAATATGGATTCTCAAAAACGGATAAACGTAGCGATATTTATGCACTAGGTATTTTATTAAATGAATTAATTGTTGGGAAACATCCCAAAGAAGAACTTGCTAGTGAACCTTATAAAGATATAATAAAAACGTGTACAGCATTAGACCCTAATCAACGCTATCAAAGCATTGAAGAGGTGATGTATTGTTTAAATAAACCAATAAAACAAAGGAAAAAAAGATTAGATTGGATAGATGGGATTATATTACTAATTGCTTTATTTTGCTTTTTTACATTGGAATCAAATAAGCTAGTACCTTTTTATGAACTTTTGCTTATGCGCTTATCTATTAGTATGAGTATACTATATATATATTAGCTATTCGAGTTGGTTATGTACCTCTTTTATTAAAAAATATATTATTGAAAATACCGAAATGGACGCATTGGTTAATATATGTTTTATGGTGGTTCACTGTATTCATAGGTTGTATCATTTTAGGTAGTTTACTTACAATTTTGATTTCGTCAATGACTAATGATATTTTTCATGTCACTATATAAATAATGTGGATTAGTGCTTGAAAATAGAATAAAAAAAGATGTATAATATTATTGAATCATCTCAAAATGCATACAAATATAGATAATTAATAAAAAGTGTATTTTGAAATTAGTTACTATTAGAAATATGGAAATTTCACTATGAAATGAAGAATATTCTAATATTTATTTAAGTATAGTTTTGTAGATATTAAGGAAAGGGTACTACTGTATGAAGACAAAGTTGTTAGAACATATATTTGAGCATACGAATGAAGCATGCATATCAGACTTAAAAGATCCAAGAAATTTAAAGCCATACATTTCATATATCATGAAAATTGATGAACAAATATATACAATAGAAGATTGGAAATATGTTTATATGTATCTAACAGGTAAACATATTGATGGTAATATAGAAAAGATAAAACAATTATTACAAGAATGGGTTAAATGACCTTTTTTTATTAGTAAAAAATCAAGTTATTTATGATTTGTATGCCAACAGCATACCAAATTTTTCTTTTATTAAAGTATAGTTAACAGGTATGGCAGGAAAGGAGAATATTATGTCTGTAGTGAATAAAAGAAAAAAATGGCCGATTATCGTAGGAATAATTATAGTAATTATAATGATAATAGCTATGAGTGATAAAGGTAAAGAAGGAGGGGAAGAAGGGGGAAAAGATGGAATGGAAATAGCTCATGAAAATGATGATAAAAGGGAATTTAGTGAAAAAATATATAATATCAAGGATGTTGTTTCTGTGGGAGATGTTGACTATACAGTAAATAGTGTACAGGCAACTAAACAAATAGGTAATGATTATCTTAAAAAGGAAGCACAGAATATGTATTATATTGTTGATGTGACAATTAAAAATAATGGAAATGAAGCTTTCACTGTTTCTAGTTCTTTCTTTAAGTTAAAAAATGGAGAAAAAGAATATTCTACTGATACAGAAGGGGCTATGTACATAGATAATAATATTATATATAATGAGATTAACCCTGAAGCATCTTTGAATGGACAAATTGTGTTTGATATTTCTCAAGAAACTATTGATGCGAAAGGTTTACAACTACAAGTACAATCTGGTGTTTTTGGAACAGAAAAGCAACTTATTCAATTAAATGAAAAATAGGAGATTTTTATATGAAGAAAAATAAATTGTTGTTTATATCATTTATGATTGGTTTGTTATATTTAGTATATAGTTATTTTTATTGGAATGGTGCGATATCAACGGATAATGATGCAGAAGCAGTAGGAGCAGGAATTGCGATAGTATTAGTTTTTCCACATTTAATATGTGCAGCTATTGCCGTTATTTTCAATGGATTAGGATGGTATTTTCATAAACGAGGGTTTGCCTTAACTGGAGGGATTTTATATGCAGTCGCAATGGTATTATTTCCTATGTATTTCTTCTTTGTGTTGATTGAAATGATATTATCTTTTATTGGGTTTAGTCAAATAAAAAAAAGTAAAGAAGCATAGATAAATGAATATAGTATAAATTTACGTTATTTCATGAAAATGGAATAGCGTTTTTTATATAAAATTGTAAAATCTATGGTAAAATATACGTTAGAGTAAATAGAAAGGATGTTTGGTGTATATGGTAGATATTATTGTGATTGGTGGAGGTCATGCAGGTGTAGAGGCAGCACTTGCTTGTGCAAGACTTAAGAAAAAGACAATATTATATTCTATGAATAAGCATATGATTGCATCTATGCCATGTAATCCAAGTGTTGGAGGACCTGCGAAAGGTATTGTAGTGCGTGAAATTGATGCTCTTGGTGGAGAAATGGGAAAGGCGGCAGATGCAACTGCATTACAATTTAAAATGTTGAATACAACAAAAGGCCCAGGTGTACAATGTTTACGTGTACAATCTGATAAATTAGCATATATGGAATATATGCAAGATAAAGTACTACATCAAGAAAATTTAGAAGTAAGAGAGATGTGTGTTGAAAAAGTAATTTGTGAAGATGGGAAAGTAGTTGGTGTTTTACAACAAGATGGAACTATTCAAAAATGTCGTGCTTTAATTCTTACAACAGGAACATTTATGAGTAGTCGTATTCTTGTTGGTCATACATCAACAGCGCAAGGCCCAGATGGGGAACCTACTACTGATCATTTATCACAAAGCTTGCGTGATTTAGGAATTGAAACTTTTAGATTAAAAACAGGAACACCTGCAAGAGTGCTTACAAGTTCTATTGATTTTTCTAAAACAGAAGTACAGCCAGGAACTGATGCTCCAATATGCTTTTCATCTTCTTCTAAAAACTTACGACCATTTGAAAAACAAGAAGTATGTTATTTAACGTATACGACACCAAAAACACATGAAATAATACGTGAACATTTAGAAGATTCTGCAATGTATTCAGGTTTAGTAGTTGGTGTTGGACCACGTTATTGTCCAAGTATTGAAGATAAGTTAGTTCGATTTGCGGATAAGGAACGTCATCAAATTTTCTTAGAGCCTGAAAGTGAACGATTAAATACAACATATATTCAAGGTTTTTCCACATCAATGCCACATGATGTACAAGAGGCAATGTTGAAAAGTTTACCTGGTTTAGAAAATTGTATTATTGAAAAATACGCATATGCGATTGAATATGATGCAATTGATCCTTTACAATGCAAACCCACTTTAGAAAATAAAAAAGTAGAATATTTATATACAGCAGGTCAAATAAATGGAACAAGTGGTTATGAAGAAGCAGCAGCGCAAGGGTTAATGGCAGGGATTAATGCAGTATTAAAATTAGATGGGAAAGATCCATTTGTTTTACGAAGAGATGAAGCATATATTGGAGTTATGATTGATGATTTAGTTACAAAAGGTACAAAAGAGCCATATCGTTTATTAACTTCTCGTGCAGAATATCGTTTATTACTACGTCATGATAATGCACAACGTCGTCTCATTCATTATGGATATAAAGTTGGTTTAGTAACAAATGAACAGTATGCTGGTTTTGCGAATATGGAAGAAGAAATTGCAAACTGCATTGAAGAGTTGAAAACTATTCGATTTACGCCAAAATCTACAATTAATACATATTTAGAAACGATTGGATATGAGTGTTTAAAAGAAGGGATTTCTGCGTTTGATTTATTAAAAAGACCAAAAGTAAGGTTATTAGATATGTCAAGTTATATGGATCGTAAGTATCGTGATGAAGTTATTCAACAAGTAGAAATTGAAGTGAAGTATGAAGGATATATTCAAAAAGCAAAACGTGATGCTGCACATTTACATCAAATGGAAAATGTTCGATTGCCTCAGCATATGAATTATGAAGATATTGAACACCTATCTTTAGAAGCAAAACAGAAATTATCAGAGGTACAACCACTGACAATGGGACAGGCTTCTCGTATATCTGGTGTAAATCCTGCAGATATAGCAGTACTAGCAGTATATTTACAGCAATTAAAAAAAGAGCACACTGTGTAACTATGAATATAAATAATTTCATGTTTGCACATTGATTAGGATTTAGGTTTTGGTTATAATAGTGGTATGAATATTATTTTTCTTATTGTAAATATAGAGAGGAGAGCTAGGCTTGAGTGAGAAGAATTTAAAAAAACGTTTGAGTATTCTAACGACTGTAGTCATTTTGCTTAGCTTATGTCTTGTGGCAGGGGGAACATTTGTTTCTAAGTATTTAGGTGATTTAGAAAAAGAAACAATGTATCAAAGTTTAGAAAATGATGCGAGAAAATATAAAAATGATTTGGAAAAGCAAATAGATGCAGATTTTCAAACTCTACGAACTTTAGCTGCTTTTCTAAATTCAGGTCAACGTATACAAGTGGATACGTTAATTAAGGGGTTATCAAAATCAAGTGAATATACGCAATTTGTTCGTATGGGATTTTTTGAAGTTAATAAAAATGGATTGCGTGTTGATTATCAAGGAGGTAAAGAAGAATTTGTAGAGTTAGAAGCAATTTTTAAAGAGGCTCAAGAATTGGTAAAAAAAGCTTGGAATGGAGAAGAGTCTTTCTCTAAATTTTATATAGATAATCAATTTCAAAAAAATGTGATCGCATATGCTGTGCCAGTATATGAAGATGATGTTGTGATTGGGGCATTAGTAGCTACGAACGAAGATACTGTATATAAAAATATATTAGATAATGCTAAATCAACGAGTGGAAAAGGTCATACGTATTTAATTTCAAGTGAAGGAAAATTTTTGATTGAAGATCAGCAAAAGGGTGATAAGGAAGATATAGATAATATTTTTATTACAA
Organism: uncultured Eubacterium sp.; assembly: GCA_904395785.1. Classification (GTDB taxonomy): domain Bacteria; phylum Bacillota_I; class Bacilli_A; order Erysipelotrichales; family Erysipelotrichaceae; genus Amedibacterium. The sequence continues at coordinate 5,928 of CAJFOG010000127.1, forward strand.
ATTATGTTCAGCAAGTCAAAAAAGTAGAAGAGGCATTAGCAAACAAAGAATATATATCATCAACATTAAAATATGGTGGTTACGAATATGAGGTGTTTTTCTCACCTGTTGGTGTTCATGATTGGTACATTATGAATGTAGATAGTGTAGAGAATGTGAATCCTTCTATGCACACCACAATGACAGTGATTCAACAAATGTTTTTGTTTATATTATTACTTGTTTTTGTATTAATTGTAATTTCATATCGTTTATTACGTTCTAGCAATCAAAAAATAATTGATCAAGCTTATTATGATCCTTTAACGAAAATTTATAATAGTACACGTTTTCAGCAAGCAGTTAGTGAACGATTAAATTCTAATAAGCGTTACGCATTAGTTTCCCTTAATATTTTAAAATTTAAGTTTATAAATCAGGTGTATGGGAAAATACAAGGTGATTTATTATTATGTCATATAGCAAATGTGCTAAAAAGTAATATGGGAAAATATGAATTGTATTGTAGAGAAAATGCAGATATATTTTTAGTGTTAATGGAGTATGATTCTTATAAGCAGTTACATGAGCGTTTAGAAACTATTATGCAGGAGATAGTAGATTATTCTTTACACAAGCATCGTAAACATGAAATCATAGTGCATTGTGGAGTATCGTATAGAAAACATGATGATACATGTGACAAGTTATTAAATCGTGCAATATTCGCGATGAAACAAGCAAAAGGAAATCATCAAAATCTAATTATTGATTATGATGAAGATGTACATCAAGCATCACAGTTACAGAATTATATAGAAAGTCATATGCAACAAGCATTAGATGATGAAGAATTTAAACTATATTTACATCCTAAATTTGATTTACATACGGATAAGTTACAAGGTGCAGAAGCGCTTGTTCGTTGGATTCGAAAGGATGGATCTATGATTTTTCCTGATCAGTTTATTCCATTATTTGAACAAAATGGATTTTGTGTAGAATTAGATTTTTATATGGTGAAAAAGGCTTGTGCACAGTTAAGAGAATGGATGAATCAAGGGTATGAACCAATTATGATTTCGATTAACCAAAGTAAACTAATGTTTTATCAAAAAGATTATGTCAAAAAATTATTAGCGATTGTGAATGCATATGATATTGATCCATATTATATTACATTGGAAATTTTAGAAGGACTTTCTTTAGAAGAACCTACAAAACTTAATGATATTATTCTACAATTAAAAGAAGTAGGTTTTAGAATTTCTATGGATGATTTTGGTAGTGGATATTCATCATTACATATCTTAAGTAGCTTACAAATTGACGAGTTGAAGTTAGATCGTGTATTCTTGAAAGAAGTGCATGGAGAAAATGGTTACCAACAAGAGATTATTATGAAAAATATAATTCAACTTGCGAAAAGCATGGGAATGATGACAGTTGCGGAAGGTGTAGAAACGATGGATGATGAAATACTAATCAAAGAAATAGGTTGTGATGTTGGGCAAGGATATTATTATAATCGACCAATTCCTGTAGATGTATTTTATCAAGAATATTTTCAAAATCAGTAAGGTATCTAAATTGTTAGATGCCTTTTTTATATAAAAATAGATGCTACATTAGCATCTATTTTAATAATTTAAATATATCTTCTTCTGGTTTTGGAGTTTGTAAGTAGTTTCCTTGTATATAAGTTGCGGAAATATATTGTAGAAATTCCATATCTTCTAATGTCTCTACACCTTCAATGACAGTAGAAAGATTTAAGTTTTTTGATATTTCTAACATTGTTTTCATAATTTTTGTTTGAGTTAATTGATCACATTGTGATTGTTGAAGGAAAGAACGATCAAATTTTAATTCATCTATATGCATATTACCTAATGTGTTTAATGAGGAATAACCATTTCCAAAATGATCAATAGATATTTTAAATCCATATGCATGTAGCTGATCAAAGATGGCATTTACTTCATTTAAATTGTCCGCAATCATTTCTTCATTTACTTCAATGATAATATAATTTCTAGGTATTTTGTAACGTTCGCTTATTTGAAATAGTATGGTAGCATAATTAGGTTGAAAGAAAAATGCTTTTGAGTGATTAATGGAAAAGGGGATAAGTTTCTCTTTTATTTTCCATTTCTGCATAGTACGGCACATTAATTCAAATAAATAAGAGTCTAACTGTAGTGAAAACCCATTTTCTTCGAATATAGGTAAAAAAGTTGATGGAGGTATGATACTATCATTTTTTCTAATCCATCTTACACTAGCTTCTACACCAATAATTGATAAAGTATTCAATTGATATTTAGGTTGATAATATAATTGAAATTGTTCATTCACAAGAGCTTCTTGCATATGTGTTTCAATGTATAATTGTTCAGTCGCTTCATGTTGCATATGATGATCAAAAAATAATAATCTACATGAGGGGATTTCTTTTGCTTTTTTTAATGCGAACATTACTTGGTTAAGATGTGTTTGTAAATTGGATATTTCTTTTTCATCTTCATTTTTTATTCTTGCCCCTGCATAAATGTTTAAAATAAAACTTTGTTGATCTAACTCAGGGAATTGTTGTATTTTAGAAACTATTGCATTTAAACGATCTCTAATCATATTTGGATTTGTATCTTTTATATATAAGAAGAATTGATCTGCACTATCACGACAACAATATTCACCTTCTTTTATGCTTTGACGTAAAATATCTGCACAATAACATAACAATTGATTGCATTTACTAGAACCAAACATACGATTCATAAACTGAAATTGACGTATATTCAACACAAGTATAGTACCAGGTGATTGTAAGATTTCTAAAGTTGATATACATTCTATAAATTTCGTTTGATTATATAATCCTGTTAAGGTATCATAATATGCTAATCTATTTACATTGTGATTATTACGTATTAATAAGATATAAGAATATAGTAAAAAGGCGATTAATATAAGAATACAAAATCCAAGTGCTATTTGTAAAATATTTACAAAAGAATAATAAGGAAGCAATGAACCGCTAGTAGGATCAAGTACAAGCAAATACCATCCATTTACTCCTAAAGGTTCAAAAAATGCCTCATAAGACTTACCTTTATATGATAAATATGAATATAAAGCTTCATTATTTGAAAAAGCATCTCGAATATTTATTTTTTCAGGAAAATAATCTTTTTCATATACTGAATGTACTTCCTCTTGAACGATACGATTATTTGAAATGACTAAAACATTTCCATCTTTATCTAGTAAATCAACATCTTTTTGTTGGAGTGATGGAGATACATAAAATAAAGACTCAATTTCTGAAAAAAATTCTGTCCCTATAAAAATACCTATAATTTTATTCCCGTTATAAATAGGAACTGCATAAGATACTACCTGTTCATTTAATGTTTTATCTACATAAACATCGGATACGACTTCAGCTCCTTTTAATGCACGAAGTGCCATCTCTTTAAATTGAAAAGAAGCATTTACTAATGAGAGGTTATTTTTGATTTCATGGGTTAATGTTACTTCAATTCCATTTCCATCTGCGGTATATACACTCATTTTTTGAAAATGGTTTTTATAGTTAGCACGATCTAAGTCTTCAGAAAAACTTTCGTCATTCATAAAGTCATTCGCTTCTAAAAATGCACTTAATGTTTGTAAAATTTGAAAATTCGAATTAATATGTAGTGTTACACTATTTCGATTATCATCTGCATAATTTTTTAATTGGGCATGTAACGATTCAACCTGTGCTTTTTGAAGAAATGAGTTTAATACAAAAGCACATACGATAATCGTAATTCCAAAGATAATTCCTATTACGACAATCAACTTAGGACGTTTTCGTAATAAAGTGTCACTCATAATGAGTATTCCCTCCTTTAAGACAATGTATATTTATTATACTTGAAAATGTAACATATGTATATGGTAATCACTAAAGGAATTAAAAAAAGTGCGTGATTGCACTTTATAAAGAAATCGCTTCATGTAGGTGTAAAGAGTAAATGTATACATGTAAAGTAAGGTTAGGATACATTGTGGATACAACATGACGATATGTATCTAATTGAGGAAGGTAACGTTGTTTTAATGTTTCCCCATTCGTTACGCGATCTGTTTTAAAATCAATGATCATTGCTTGGGTTTCATCATATGCAAATAGATCCATAAATCCATGAATAATGGTATGATCTTGTTTCATCATAAAAGGTAATTCATGATAGTGTTGCATAGATAAAACTTTTTGATAGAGTGGATGTTGTTGTAACATAGTTAAGGAGTGAATATCTTTTTCTTCTATTGAAAAATGGTAGTGGTCTGCAAGTTCATATAACTGTTGTGTAGTTGTGGATAATTGTAAATGCTCAATCATTTTATGCATAAGCGTACCATAACTTGCTTTTTGATTTGTTTGATGCAAATGTAGGGAAGGTAAATCGTCTTTTCTAACTTGTGTAGGTGTTACAAGTTCAATAGATTGGTGTTTTTTTGTATAGCGAAGTTTTGTAGTTTGTTGTGTGGTTTGTTGAGCTACAGGGATATTTTGCCAGTAAGTATGTACTTCTTTTGTAGTAAATAACTCACAAGGTTCTTGTAGGAAGGCTTGTAGAATCCAAGAAGTATATCCACCACGCTCATATACTGCAGACATCGTTAAGGGGCGATGATAAGCATCTAAAGATAACACACAATCTACGATGTGCATTTCTTGTTGGGCTCTTGTTGTCGCAACATATAATATACGCATTTCTTCTTCTAATTCTTCACGATCTTTTTTCTGTTCCATCGCAATACGTGGAATGGTTGTACGTACATAGCGTTGAGGAAGTTGCATACATTTTAAGGCTATTCCCATATCTGCATCCACAATACATAACTCTTTAAATTCAATTGGTGTCATTTTATCTGTTGACCATAAAAAGACAACAGGGAATTGTAAACCTTTTGATTGATGAATACTCATGACACGCACAACATCTGCTTCACTTCCAATAGGAATTGCTTCGGCTGTTTGGGCATCTTTAATTTGATCAATTTGTGATAAGAAACCTAAGATTCCCATAGCATATTGTTGTTCAAACTGGACAGCTTTTTCAAATAATAAGTCTAAGTTTGTTTTTTCTTGTATCGTAGTATGAAATTCATAATAATCATTTTGTTGATATAAAGCATGTAACATATCTATCAATGATAATTGAAAAGATTGTTTACGTAAGTTTTCAAACGCTAGAAATGCCTCTGTTGGATGTTTTAAGAAATAAGCATAGTAAGACTCAGTTTTATCTTTTAATAGCTTTATTTGCGCAATATCTTGCATACTATGTCCAAACAAAGGAGAAGTTATACATGCGATAAAAGAAATATCTTGATGAGGCTGTGTCATTGCTTTTAAAGTAGATAAGATGATTTGTACTGCATTGGATTGGTAAAATCCAGTTTTCACATCAATAAAGTAAGGAATGTTTAATTCATCAAATATTTTTTTCATATTTTCTTTACGAGCATTTCCTCTTACTAATACAACAAAATCCTTCCATTTACGATGATGTTTATTACGCATTTCTAAAATCTGGTTTGCGATGTAAGAAGCTTTAAAATCATTTTTTGATAAGATTAAATCATTTGCTTTTTTAATCTCATCATGAAAGATTGCGTGAAAACAAATTGGAACGTTGTTTTCATTTTGTGCTGGTACACCTGTTTCTACATCATCCTCTTTCGCATAACTACATTGAAACCCATCAATGTTCATTAAACGTTTAAATAATATATTATTAAACTCAACAATCATTTTTTTAGAACGATAGTTATTTGATAAATAGATAACTTCATCTAAATCACCTGCATGATCGATCAATCCACGCATTAATTGTGGTTTGGCATGACGAAATCCATAAATAGATTGTTTAATATCACCAACTCTAAACACATTGTTTTTTCTACAAATTAACATTACAAGTTCATTTTGTACATCGTTACTATCTTGAAACTCATCGACCATGATTTCCACAAATTGATTACGATAAATTTCTGCGACTTGACCATGATTTGCTTGTAAGATTTCTAATGCCAAGTGTTCCATATCATCAAAGTCAATGACCGCATGTTTTTCTTTCATAGATTGGTAAGTATTTCGATAGTCTAATGTCATTTCTACTAATTTACCAATTGGCTTTGCAAGGGTATTGATATCATCCATCATTTGTTGTTCACTAAATAATAACGCCAATAATTTATCTTCCATTTCTTGAGATTGTTTTCTTAAGCGTGTATAGTACGTATCTTCTTTATCAGGAGATGCAGGAACAATCCCTTGAGAAATGGCTCTAAGTTGTAGACGAAACTCTTCATAGTTTCTAGTGGCTAATGGTTCTTGAAGTGCAGGTAATAAAGCGATTTTCGCATCTAATACGGCTTTTTTCTTAACTTCACCATCATAACGGAAACGATATAATTCTTGAAGTTGAAGTAATGTTTCTTGATATCTTAATACATGAACTTGTAAGAATTCATAAAAACTTTCCACAATTTCAGTATCTAAATCTTCAATACGTTGTTTATCATGATAACGCGCACTTACTTCATGTAGCCATGCACTAGGGTCTGGTTTACTAGAAGCTAAAGAAGCAAGTTGACGGATCATATTTGATAATGCATCATCATTTTCTGCACGAGCAGAAAACATAGACGATAAGATATAAAATGCTTCATCTTGTTTTTTATATTGATTTTGAAAGGCAGTTTGTAGGGCTTTTTGTTGGAATTGTTCCATTAAACCATTGTCCATAATATTCGCAATACGCTGCGCATCTAATCCAATAATATAATAATATTCTTGTAAGATAGATAAACAGAAAGAGTGGATTGTAGAAATATGTGCTTGCTGTACTGATGTTAACTGCTTTGTAATATAGGCACGTTCTTCATCACTTGTACATGTTTGATAAGCATCTTGTAAAGAGGCAGCTAGACGCTTTTTCATCTCATTGGCAGCAGCTTCTGTAAAGGTCATGGCAAGAATTGCATCAATAGGTACACGGTCTTTCACAACTAAATCCATTAATCGAGCAATTAATACTGTTGTTTTTCCACTACCAGCACTTGCGGATACAAGGACATTTTTTTCTTTTGTTTGAATAGCTTTTAACTGCATGGGGTTCCATTTA
>CAJFOG010000128.1 GCA_904395785.1 uncultured Eubacterium sp.
AATGGGATGTTCATTTACAATGCTACTGGGAATTATATGGTGGTGGGTCTATTCTTTGCCATTATTAAAAAATGTTCGTCAAAAGCACTATAAGCCTATAGATATACATCCAATACGTACATCATTTAAAAAGTTATATGAAACTTTTAAAAATATAAAACAAAATAAAAATATTTTTTTGTTTTGTATATCTTATTTCTTTTATATAGACTGTGTGAATACAGTTATAAAAATGGCTGTAACATTAGCTAGTGAAATGGGAATTAGTGATGTCATGAGTTTGGTAATTGTCATTTTAATTAATTTTGTTGCCTGTCCAGCCTCTATTATTTTTGGAAAGTTAGTAGGAATATATGGGTCTAAGAAAATGATTTATATGGGGATTATAGGATATATTGGTGTAATAATATGTGGTGCATTGATTATAAAATATAAATGGATGATATGGATTGTTGCATTATTGATTGGATTATTTCAAGGTGGAATACAATCAGTATCACGTTCTTATTTTGCAAAATTAATACCAGATAAAAAAGATAGTAATGAATTTTTCGGTTTTTTCTCTGTTTTTTCTAAATTTTCTGCTATTCTTGGTCCAATGGCGGTTTCAATATTAATTATGATTACAAAACAAACAGCATATGGTATTTTAGGATTGATACCAATGTTGATAGTTGGAATGATTGTATTATATTTTGTGAAAGATTCAGAGAATGTAGACCTTAGATAATGAAAGGTGATATTATGAAGACGTATAAAATAGGAGAAATAGCGAAGTTATTAGGTATTAGTGCTGAAACAGTACGTAATTATGAAAAAAAGGGATTAATTCATCCATATAAAGAAGAAGAAACACAGTATCGTTATTATGATATTATTCAAATTAATCATTTATTAAATTTACAAAAATATCAAAAGTATGGTTATCATTTAAACGAGATTAAAGATATCATGAATTATAAAACGATGGAAGATATTGAAGTATCTTTAGTAAAAAGAGAACAAGATTTAGTAAATGAAGCTTTTTTATTAAATTTAAGGTTAAATAGTATTCATACGACAATTTCCTCTATGTTGCAAGCAAAAAGTGCAAAAGAAGGATGTATATTAGGAGAACGTCCTGCATTATATCGTCTTCAATATCAAAAAAATCTTGAATTATTACAAGATGAAAGAATCCAACAAGAGATGGTAAAATGGTTACGTTATGCAGATTTACCATTCATGTCAGCCTCTATTTCAAAGGAATCTTTAGAAAATTCACATGAAGAATTTAATTTTGGTTTTTGTTTAAATCAAAGAACAGCAGAGTTTTTAGGAATTCAACAAAATGAAGTAGTAGAGTTTTATGATCGCTGTCCGGCAATTATTTTATATTATGAAGCAAGCGAAAATACAGATAGAATTAAAGCGATGAAAAAATTACAAGATTTTGTGAAGGAACAAAACCTTCGCATTATTGGGGATAGTATTTCTAAAGTTATTTTTGCTAGATGGATTAATGAAACGGAATATATGATTTCTCATTTAGTTTGGATACCATATGAACATATAGATAAGTGAAAAAAGGTAGAAGTCTAAAGTAGGTTTCTACCTTTTTTTATAAAATATTATTAAAGAAAGTTTTGTATGCGTTTTCTAATAAAAAAACGGTCAAAAATTGTCGAAATCATTAAAATTATAAAGATTTTTGATTGAAAATAAATTGTTTTTTATAGTTGACATTACATCATGTTGAAGGTTTATTATCTAAGTGTTCCAAAAGGCAAAAACTTAAGGATTCTCTTGACTGAAAGTTGAATGTAGTCGCTAAATTTAGTTTTCAGTAAAGAGAACATATGCCTAATTGGATGATTATAGAATATATATATATATAATTTGGAGGGTATTATGAAATTTTCGAAAAAAGAATGGATCGTATTTGGAATTATATTCTTAATTGGTATTTTTGCGAATATTGATAAAAGTATGATTGGATTTACTGCCAATGAATTAATTAGTGAAGGTTTTACAAAAACACAAGTTGGGAACTTATCTTCTGTTTTTTATGTAAGTTTTATTCTTGTGACAATTCCTGGAGGATGGTTAGTTGACCGTTTTGGTTACAAAAAATTCGTTGTATTTTCATTAACATTGTTAACTGTATTTTCATTTTTCTTTGGAACTGTAAGTAGTTTATTTGCAATTTTAGCACTTCGTTTTATGGTTGGATTTGGTCATGCTGGTTACACAAATGGGGCACCAAAAATTATTAGCGACAATTTTGAACCATCACAATGTGCAAAAGTACAATCTATTGTAATTGCAACTGCTGGAGTTGGTGGTATTATTGCTTCAACTGTAGGATCAAGTATTATTAACTCTAACTGGCATAATGCATATTTTATGCTTGCATGTGGTTATTTTATAGCATTAGTTTTAGCAATTATCTTCTTGAAAGAAAATAAAGTTGAAACAACTGTTGCAGCTGAAAAACAAAATAATGGACCAAAAGTTGGATTCTTTGATGCATGGAAAAATAAAAACACATTGTTATTAGCAATTGCGGTATTATTTAGTAACTTAGTAGGTGTTGCATTAATGTTTTGGTTACCAAATGTATTTAGTGTAAACTTTAACATTTCTGATCCAACAATGTTAAGTACAGTAATGGTTGGATTCTATGTAGTTATGACAATAGCTACTGCATTAAGTGGTACTATTATTACAAAATACTTTAAAGGAAAAGAATTAAAATTCATTTTATGGACTTCAGTATTAACTGCAATTTGTTTAGTAGTCTTTATTACAGCTCCAATTTACCAAGTAGCAATCGCTGCATTATATGTAAGTGACTTCACAATGATGATTGCATTCTCTGGGTTATTCTCAATTATTTATCAATTAGTACCAAGAACAATTATTGGTTCATCATTTGCGGTATTAAATATTGGAGCGTTTGTTGGTGGTATTATTTCTCCTCAGTTAGTAAGTGCCTTTGCGCAAGAAAATAGCTACTTCTTATCATTTATTGTATTAGCTATTTGTATGATTATTTCTGGTGGAGCAGCAGTTATGGTGAAAAAACCTGCAGCTAATGAATAAAAAATAAAACTTGAAAGGAGTAATAGTTATGAAAGAATGGTTTTCTAGAATTCCTGTTGAGGACATGATTGCATGGCGTCGTCATATTCATCAACATCCTGAATTATCTTTTAAAGAATTTGAAACAGCAAATTTTATTGAAGAAAAATTGAGAAGTTTTGGTAATATTGAAATTAATAGACCTACTGAAACAAGTGTTTTAGCTACGATTAAAGGAAGAAAAGAAGGTAAAACAATTTTATTACGTGCTGATACTGACGCATTACCTATGCAAGAAGAAAGTGATTTACCGTTTGCTTCTGAAGTTAAAAATGTTGCGCACACTTGTGGACATGATACACATACTGCAATGTTATTGGCAACTGCAAAAGTATTATCAGAAATGACAGACCAATTTGATGGTACAGTAAAATTAATTTTCCAACATGCGGAAGAATTAAATCCAGGAGGTTCTCAAAGTATCATTGATACAGGAGCATTAAATGATGTTGATGCAGCGATTGGATTACACATTATTCCTAATTTAAAAACAGGAAGTATTCATGTACATTTAGATGGAGCCGCAACAACAGCTGCAGATGGTTTCTTCTTAAATATTCAAGGAAAAGGAAGCCACGGTTCTATGCCACAAAGAGGAATTGATCCAATTATTGTTGGTACACAAATTATTAACCAATTCCAAACAATTGTATCTCGTTACACTACACCAGGTGAATTAGCAGTAGTTACAGTTGGAGAATTTAAAGCAGGTGATGCGCCAAACATTATTCCTGACAAAGCTTACATGAGTGCATCTATTCGAACAATATCTGAAGAAACAAGAACAAAAGTAGAAAAACGTATTCGCGATATTATTCATAATACATGTGAAACTTATGGTGCAACATATGAATTAGATTTCCAACATGCTTATCCTGCTGTTATTAATGATAAATATGTATCACAATTAGTAATGGACAGTGCGAAAGAAGTATTAGGGGATGATATGGTATTTGAAGCACCTATTAGTAGTGCTAGTGAAGATTTCTCTAACTATCGTCAAGTAGCTCCAATTTGTTTTGTACAATTAGGTGGAGGTACTGCAGAAGATGGTTGTGGATTTGCTAATCACCACCCAAAATTTAATATTCAAGAAGATTCTATGATCAATGGAGTTAAAACAGAAGTACAAACAGTTTTAAACTTTTTAAAATAATAAGTAAGGAAGCATATTGCTTCCTTTTTAGACTATAAATAAGGGTATGTTATAATATAGGAGTAGGAGGTATATGAATGATATTTATTTTATTTAACGCAATTGGAATTATTATCGGAGGATGGTTAAGTGAAGTACTTGCGCATCGTATTCGTAAAGAACAATTATTAGCAGTGTTATTAATCGTAAATTTAAGTATGCTTGTTGTTGGACTACAAGGTGCAATGGAAACATCAAATACTATTTTATTAATATTGAGTGGAGCTATTGGAGCTTTAATTGGAACAGGGTTAGATTTAGATGGAAAATTTAAAAATTTTACGATCTATCTAAAGCGATTAATGAAAAAAGCAGATGAACAGTTTGTTCAAGGATTTATCACTGTTTTTATGATACAGTGTGTAGGTTCTATGGCAATATTAGGTCCAATGAATTTACGTTTACATGGAGATTCAGAAATCATTATATTTAAAATTTTCTTAGATTTTATTAGCTCACTAATTTATGGTATGAAGTTTGGTAAAAGTGTTATGGCAACTGCACCTTTTGTATTTGCTTATGAAGCAATTATTTATGCTTTATCAGGAGGAATTGAGGCATTTTTAACACCAACGATGACTAGTGAATTATCTGCAGTAGGATCATTATTGATTTTAGGTATGTCATTAGATTTATTAGGAATTATTAAACTGAAAGTTGTAAACTTTTTACCAGCAATTTTAGTTCCTTTAGTATATGATGTGATTTTAACTGTTTTTAATTAGCAAAAAATATAAAAAATTGAACTATAATTCGGACAAAACCATAATAAAGTAATAAAATAGGTGTAAAACAGATGTTTAAAAATAAAAATTCAGCAGAAATTGCA
>CAJFOG010000129.1 GCA_904395785.1 uncultured Eubacterium sp.
CTTACTGTTTTTTATAATAACATGGATAATAATAAGATTAGTGCCCCTAATGTTATTGCGAAATATAAGACTGTTTGGAAACTAAATAAATCATCAAAGGTTAATGCATTTTTTTCCATATGTATTCTCTCCTTTCACACTTCCCCTGATAAAACAAACATTAATATATTACATAAGATATCCCAATAAGTGCTAAACAAATAAATATTGTCACAATAATAGGAAATGGTTGATAGATTAAATAAATTACTTTAAGTTTTGTTTCATTCATATCATCACCTCTATTCCAATGTATCTTATGTAACTAATGTTTCTTTATGCCTATATTATATCATACTTTTTATAAAAATTTTCAAAAATACTTTGATATTAGAAAATATTTATAAATCTTAAGAATTTCTTATAATATAGGAAAAAGCTAAAGATATTTAAAGTATTGACCAATCTAACTAATTTATACAAGATGTGATACTCGAAAGTCAATTTCATATGTGTTATGATAATAATGTTTATGATAATAGGAAGTGATGACATGAAAGATTGGACAGAATTATTTGAAATAGAACAACAAAAACCATATTATAAGCAATTAATGAAATTTTTAAAAGATGCATATCAAACAACAGAGGTATATCCTAAGAAAGAAGAACTATTTACATGTTTTGAAGTATGTGCATATCAAGATGTTAAAGTAGTTATTTTAGGACAAGATCCATATCATGGAGAAGGACAAGCACATGGTTTAAGCTTTTCAGTAAAAAAAGGTGTGAAAATACCACCAAGTTTAAAAAATATTTATAAAGAACTACAAGATGATATGGGATTACAAATTCCATCACATGGTTGTTTAATAGATTGGGCTAAACAAGGAGTTTTCTTATTAAACAGCGTTTTAAGTGTGGAAAAGGGAAAGGCGGGTAGCCATAGAAATAAAGGATGGGAAATATTCAGTGATGCGATTATTCAAGCTCTAAATGAACATGAAGAAAGAATCGTATTTATATTATGGGGAAATTGGGCAAAGAAAAAAGCAAATTTAATTACAAATGAAAAACATCGTATTATTTATGCACCTCATCCTTCTCCATTATCGGCATATCAAGGATTTTTCAAAAGTAAGCCATTCTCTAGAGCGAATGCCTACCTTAAAGATTTTAATAGAGTGCCAATTGATTGGAGTATAACAGAATGAAAACAATCACACAACTAATTCAAGAAATTGAAGAACGTAAAAATAGAGGTAATACATTGTCACATTTCATATCGTATATGAATAGTATTAATAACCCACATCAACATGTAACAAGTATTCATATTGCGGGAACAAATGGAAAAGGAAGTACGCTAAATTATATACGAAGTATACTACAAAGTGCAGGATATAAAGTAGGAACATTCACTTCTCCATATTTAACACATCATCAAGATCGCATACGTATTCAAAACCAAGATATTCCAGATGATATACTTATGAAATATGCAGATCAATACTATGATAGCTGGATAAAATGGGATCTTAGTATGTTTGAGATTGATATGGCTATTGCATGTTTATGGTTTTTAGAGGAGAAAGTAGATATTGCAATTTTTGAGACAGGATTAGGAGGGCGTTTAGATTTCACAAATATTATTCACCCCTTAGTTAGTGTGATTACAAATATTGGGATGGATCATATGCATATACTAGGGGATACATATGAAGCAATTGCATATGAAAAAGCAGGTATCATAAAAACAGGTATTGATGTTATTACGGCAGAAAATAAACTAGAATGTTTACGTATCTTTCAAGATGTAGCAAAAAGTAAACAAGCCAACTGCATACAAATATCATCTATTGAAAACATTAGAAGATTTCCACATCAAATATGTTTTGATTATGAATTATTAAAAGATATTTGGATATCTCAAGGAGCAATGTATCAAACAAAAAATGCAGCCCTTGCGATAGAAACTTGTTTATATTTACGCAATCAGAATAAATTATATATAGAAGATCAGCATATTTATGAAGGAATATCATCTACAATATGGGAAGGTAGATATGAAATATTTTGTAAGGAACCATTACTTATGATAGATGGTGCACATAATAAAGAAGGTATTGATGCATTGGTGGAAAGTTTAGAAGGTATTTCAGATCTTCATATTTTATTTTCTGTATTACAAGATAAACAATTTGATAGTATGTTACAAAGTTTAAAACAAGTATCTAATCATATCATGGTTACTAATTTTATGAATTATCGATCATTAGATATGAAACAAGTAGCAGATGAACAAGTTGTATATGTGAATAATATGGAAGAAACAATTATGAGAGTGTGGAAAAATAAAAAACCATTAGTTATCACAGGATCATTATATTTTATATCAGAAGTAAGATCATTTTTAAAAAGTAAAGATTGGAGTTGATGATATGCGTGAAATTAGTGTTTTAGATGGACTATCATCAAATGAATTACAAGAAGTATATCAAATTAGTAGAAAGCGTGTATATCAAAAAAATGAAATGATATTTGAGGCACAAGATGTTTTACGGTATTTATATGTTTTAATCAATGGACAAATAGGAGTACAAGAAGATCAAGAAGATGGTAGTAGAAGTTTAATGGCGATTATATCTCGACCTATGGACTGTTTTGGAGAAGTGTACTTATTGCTAGAAAAGCCATTACCGCTTTCCGCAATGGCGATGAAAGAAAGTGAAGTTTTACTTATTGAAAAGAAATATATTGATCAAATGCCTAAATTAAGTGCAAATTTAAATACAATCCTAGCACATAAGGCATTTCGTTTAACACAGAAAATGCGAATAATGATGAAAGATAGTTTACGTGAGAAATTAATGACATATTTAAGACAGCATCGAGATGTGCAATTAAAACGATATGAGTTAGCAGATTATCTTGGTGTAAGTCGACCAGCTTTATCTAAAGAAATTTCGAAAATGCAAGATGAAAACTTAATTTATATGGATGAGAATGGAAAATTATGGGTAAAATAGTTATAGATGCATGAAAATATAATGAATATCAAGCACTTGTGAAAAATATATCTTGAATTTGTGTAAATATTCACTTATAATTTTCGCATAAACTTAGTAAGGAGGTTTTTTATGAAAATAGCAATAGCTGGAGCTGGAGCGATGGGAAGTCGTTTCGGTATCATGTTACAAAAGGGTGGAAACGAAGTATTACTAATTGACGGTTGGAAAGAGCATGTAGATGCAATCCAAACAAAAGGATTACAAGCAAATTTTAATGGAGAAGATATTACGGTAAATATTCCAATTATGTTACAATCAGAAGTTCATAGTGATGAAAAAATGGATGTAATTATCCTATTTACAAAAGCTATGCAATTAGAGAAGATGTTGCAAGATATTACTTGCATGATTAGTAAGCAAACAAAAGTATTATGTTTATTAAATGGTATCGGACATGAAGATGTGATTGAAAAATTTGTGCCAATGCAAAATATTTATATCGGTAATACAATGTGGACTGCTGGTATGGAAGGAGCAGGAAAAGTAAAATTGTTTGGAAATGGTTCAATTGAACTACAAAACTTAGGAAAAGGACAAGAAGAAGGTGCGAAAGCATTGGCTGAATTATTATCTGCATCAGGATTGAATGCGAAGTATTTAGATAATATTCATTATTCAATTTATCGTAAAGCGTGTGTAAATGGAACAATGAATGGTTTATGTACAGTATTAGATGTAAATATGGCAGGATTAGGTCTTACGACACCTGCGAATGATATGGTAGAAACAATCGTAAAAGAATTTGCATCTGTTGCGGAAAAAGAAGATGTACATTTAGATATTGAAGAAGTGATTACACATGTGAAATCATGTTTTAATGCAGAAACGATTGGAATGCATTATCCTTCTATGCATCAAGATTTAATTAAAAACCATCGTTTAACAGAAATTGATTACATTAATGGTGCGATTTCACGTAAAGGAAGAAAATATGGAATAGCAACTCCATACTGTGATTTCTTAACACAGTTAGTACATGCGAAAGAGCAAATATTAGGTGTGAAGTAGGTGTAGGTATGCAAGATAAATTATCAGTAAAAGTATTTGTGAATAAGATTCTTGCAGGGACTGCAACTGGAATTATTATTGGATTGATACCAAATGCAGTGTTAGGAGCAATCTTAAAATATTTTAGTGACATTCCATTAGCTGCAACAATTGTCCAAATGGGAATTATTTTCCAACTAGCAACACCAGCAATTATTGGAGGATTAATCGCATTACAATTTGGCTTTAATCCAATGCGTATGATGGTTGTAGCAGGAGCTGCATTTGTTGGTTCAGGAGTCATTCAATTCCAATCAGAAACAAGCGTATATATCGGATCTGGTACAGGAGATATTATTAATACGATGATAACAGCAGCGATTGCAGTAGTACTTATTTTATGGATAGGTGAACATTTTGGTTCAGTCGCAATCGTGTTAACACCTATTGTAGTAGGAATAGGAGCAGGATTAATCGGTTATTATTTATATCCATATGTAACACAAATTACGGCAGGGATTGGAACACTTATTAATAACTTTACAACATTACAGCCAATCCTAATGTCCATTTTAATTGGATGTTCCTTTGCATTCTTAATCATCTCTCCTGTGTCTACAGTTGCAATTGGAATGGCGATTCAATTAAATGGAATCTCTGCAGGAGCTGCTGCAATGGGAGTAGCTGCGACTACTATTGTATTAGTTGTAAATTCATGGAAAGTAAATAAATCAGGTGTAACATTAGCTATCGCACTAGGAGCTATGAAAATGATGATGCCTAACTTATTTAGAAAACCAATTATTTTAGTGCCATGTTTCATTACTGCGATTATTTCTGCGATACCAGTTGCATTATTCTCAGTATCTGGTACACCATCATCGGCAGGATTTGGTTTAGTAGGTCTTGTAGGACCACTTGCTTCATTTGATGCAGGATTAAACATTGTACTTGTTCTTGTATGTTGGTTACTTGTACCAATCATTGCAGCTTTATTTTCACAATTTTTATGTGAAAAAGTATTTAAGTTATATGACAGAGAAGATGTATTTAAATTCTTAGGTTAATCATATTGATATAAAAGATTGAAAACGGTAATCTACATTACCGTTTTTTTATGTTGATTCGTTTATACTATCATTGTATTTGAAAAGCGAGGTAAGCATTATGAAACATCATATTTCTAGTATCGTATCCATTGAACAAGATGCGATTGTATCTAAAATACTTACACATAAAGCACAAATTACTGCATTTGGTTTTGATGCAGGACAAAGTATACAAACACATACATCTGTGAAAGAAGCAAGAGCCTATGTTTTAGAAGGATGCATTGTATTCACAATAGATGATCAAATATATGAAGTAATGGCGGGTGAATATGTAGAGTTACCTGCTAATATACCACATGCACTATATGCGAAACAACAAAGTAAAATGTTATTAGTTATGAAGGAGGAACAATAAAATGAGTAATATGTTTTGTTTTCAATGTCAAGAAAGTATGAATAATACAGGATGTACAGTCAAAGGAGTTTGTGGAAAAACAGCAGAATGCGCAAGTTTACAAGATGCATTAGTAAAAGCTAGTCAATATGCTGCAAAAGAAGGTAATAAAGCATTAGATATACAAATCATGCAAAACTTATTTATGACAATTACAAATGCAAATTTTTCTAATGATGATATTACGGCAGCTATTTTAAAAACATATACGAAAAAAAGCATAGAAGAATTAAAAGCAGAAGGTTCTTTACAAGATATGGATGAAGATGTTCGTTCATTAAGAGAACTTGTTATGTACGGATTAAAAGGTATGTCAGCATACATGTCACATGCATATGAGCTAGGATATCAAAGCGAAGAACTATTTGATTTCTTACGTACTACATTAGCAGCTTTATTAGAACAACACACACAAGAGGAATACATTAAATTAATTGATGATACAGGGGCAATGGGTGTAAAAGCAATGGCATTATTAGATGATGCTAATACATCAACATATGGAAACCCAGAAATTAGTGAAGTATCAATTGAAGTAGGGGATCGTCCAGGAATTTTAGTATCAGGACATGACTTACATGATTTAGAAATATTGTTGGAACAAAGTAAAGATGCAGGCATTGATATTTATACACACAGTGAAATGTTGCCAGCACACTATTATCCTAAATTTAAACAATATGAACATTTTAAAGGAAACTATGGAAATGCATGGTGGAAACAACAAAGTGAATTTGAAAGTTTTAATGGTGTAATTTTGATGACAACAAACTGTATTGTGCCAGTACGTAATAGTTATAAAGATCGTATTTATACAACAGGTGTAGTAGGATATGATGGGTTAACACACATTGAGAAAAAAGCAGATGGTACAAAAGATTTTACACCATTAATTGAACAAGCAAAAACATTACCAGCACCAACCCAAATTGAAACAGGAAGTATTATTGGTGGATTTGCCCATGCGCAAGTATTTGCCTTAGCTGATAAAATTGTAGAAGCAGTAAAAACTGGTAAAATTAAAAAATTCATCGTAATGGCAGGTTGTGATGGACGTCATACAAAACGTAATTACTATACAGAATTTGCAAAAGCATTACCAAAAGACACTGTAATCTTAACAGCAGGATGTGCAAAATATCGTTATAACAAATTAAACTTAGGAGATATTGATGGAATTCCTCGTGTATTAGATGCAGGGCAATGTAATGACTCCTATTCATTAGCATTAATTGCGTTAAAATTAAAAGAAGTATTTGCCTTAGCAGATGTAAATGACTTACCAATCGTGTATAATATAGCTTGGTATGAACAAAAAGCGGTAATTGTATTACTAGCGTTATTACATCTAGGTGTAAAAAATATTCATTTAGGACCAACATTACCAGCGTTCATATCTCCAAATGTAGCACAATTCTTAGTAGATAATTTTGGAATTGGCACAATTAATAACGTGGAGGACGATATGGAATTATTTGGAATTAAAGAAAAAGATACAGACAAAGTATCTTATGCAGAAATGACAATGGAACAATTACTAACTATGGATGAAGGGTTAGAAGAAGTATTAGAAGATGCAGGATTTTACTGCTTAGGATGTCCAAGTTCACAATTTGAAACATTAAAAGATGCTTGTGAAGTACATGGATTAGAATTAGAAGGTGTATTAAAGAAAGTTGAGGATTACATGAATGAGTAAAAGGTTAGGACCAATCCATTATATTATGTTTGGAAAGATTTTATTTACTAGAAATCTTTCCAAATATATTGCGGATGCATGTGGTATAGCTTATACATCAAGTGTACAAGGTGATCAATTAGAAGATGTGATAGATGAATCAAATATTCATATGAGTTTACAGTCTATGGTACAAGCTGTACAAAAAGAACATGCACAAGTGATGGAACAAGCGCAAGATCAAATTGAAACTGTGGAAAATGCTATTCGTGCATATGGAAAACAACACCCACTACAAGGAGTATCTTTCCAAGAGATTATGCAGAAGTTTGAACAATTATTCTTGTATGGAATGCCATGTGATCGCATTCTTTCTGTAGAAGAAATGAATGATAACTTTATCTCAATCTCAGTAAAAGAGGACCAACAAGCAAAATACTTTTCAAATCCAGAAATGTGGAGTTGGGAACAAACAATTCTTGTGAATGAGATGTTAGATGGATATAGTTTTGCTCGTACAGATAGTGGATTTACAATTCGAGGTGAGTAGACATGAATTGGAGAGAAACTCTAGAAAAAGAACATGAACATATCTCATCATTATTAGATATCATGAATGAGAAAACAATTGAACTTTTAAATACGAAAGAAATTGATGTTGCATTTTTTGAAAAAATCTTATTTTATATCAGTACATATGCTGATAAAGAACATCATCAAAAAGAAGAAAATGGTGTGTTTGCGTTAATGAAAGAAGCAACAGAACAAGGAAGAATCTTAGTAGAAAATGGAATGCTAGTGGAACATCAAATGGCTAGATACTACGTAAAAGAAATGAAAAAATTAATTAAACAAGAAGATTGTCCACAATTAAGAGTAAAACTTATTGGATTTGCGCAAGCATATATTGACTTATTAAGAAGACATATTGATAAGGAAAATCATGTAGCATATCCATATGCACAAAAAGTAGTAGATGAAGAAAAACTACAAGCTGTATTTGATACATATCCAAAAGCTGAACATGAAGCAGAAGTTCTACAATTTATTCAACAATATACATAGTAAAAAACAGACCTTATGATTTGTGTAAGGTCTGTTTTTAAGTGAAGCTAATAAGAAAAGTTCTTTTATATAATATTTATCATAACTCATCACGAATGATTAATCCACATACTTTCTTATCATGAAAGGCAATGACTAATATCTTATCTCCTTTTTCAGCTTTCATATAATCTTTATGAAGACACTGTACTTTTCTATATCTTGTTTTAGTATTAGGAAAAATCACATCCATGTAGTAGTTTCTTGTTTTTTTTTGACCTGTTCTTAGTGACCAAGTGCCATTGACTTGTCCATATTGTGTTTTCATGATACGAGAAGGTTTAGGTAATTTACCTTTTAAGATCAAAAAGCCGATGAGAGCGAAGAAAAAACAAAAAATAAATATTTCTTTTTCATTTTTTAACCTATTTAAATGTATATTGTATAAAGTTATCAGTAGGAATAAAAGAGCAGTTAAAAAACACATGCAAGAACAAAGAACAGCTCCTAAATTCATTTTATTAACGAATCGTTTCACTTGTCTAAATTCATCATCATATAACTACCTATATGGTAAATCTAATACAGAAATATCAGTATAATCATTAGTTTTAGGTATTTCTCTTTTCATAATATCTCCCTTCTTTATCATAAAGAAATAATCAAGAATTTTTAATATCTGTATATTTGTTATGAAAAGATAAAGATTATGCAATATGCTATCTATATACTTAAATTAAATGATATCATGCGTCTTTTTATTTGTTTATATAACCTAAAAGTATTCATGAGATTATACTTTCGATTGATATAAATAGAAATTAATAGTATATTAAATAAAAAGTATGTAAAAAATATAAGAACAATGCTGGAATTATTATCATAGAGTATAAAATATGATATGATAATACATATGGTAAAGTAGTAGAAAGGAATCATAGGTGATTCGATGGCAAAGAAAATAGTTCGTTATAAGTTAGTAAGACATAAATGGCCAGATGAGATTCAGGCAGAACGTAGAGCTAGATTAAAAAAGGCAGGTATGGTTGCGATAGGAGTGCTAATCTTTTTTTCTGGTGTTTTGACTACAAGATATTTAGGTAAAAATGAGTTGATGAAGGATGAAACATTTTCTAAATTATCACAAATTTATGCAGTAATGAAAGATCAGTTTTATTTTTCAAAGGATAAAGAAGATTTTAGTGATACATTAATAAATGGTGCGATTTCTGGTATGGTGAGTGCTGGTGAAGATAAACATACTATGTATTTGGACGCAAAACAATCTAGTGACTTCACAAGTTCTATGGAAGGAAGCTTTGTTGGGATTGGGATTCAATATTACGCTCAAGATGAGGATACTTTTTTAGTAAGTAAAGTATTAAATAATTCTCCTGCGGAAGAAGCTGGTATGCAGAAAGGGGATCAAATTTATCGTATCAATGATACAGTTTGCGAGAATATGAATGTTGATAAAGTAAAAGAATTAATGATTGGGGAAAGTGGAACGAAAGTTGAAGTAGAAATTATTCGTGAACAAAAACATATTGTAATGGAGATTAAACGTCGTAAAGTTAATGATTCTGTGTATAGTGAAGTTGATGGTAATACTGGTTTATTAAAAATTAGTAGTTTTTCTGAAACTGGAGGTTCTGATACAGGAGTACAACTAGCAGATATTGTAGATGCAGGATGTAAAAACTTAATTTTA
This sequence comes from uncultured Eubacterium sp., assembly GCA_904395785.1. Taxonomy (GTDB): domain Bacteria; phylum Bacillota_I; class Bacilli_A; order Erysipelotrichales; family Erysipelotrichaceae; genus Amedibacterium. The sequence goes on from CAJFOG010000129.1 coordinate 9,976, forward strand.
GACTTACGTGATAATGGGGGAGGATATTTAGTTGCAGCGCAACAAATTGCTAGTTATTTATTAGGAGAAGATCAATTAATCTTTAAAGAAGTATATAAAAGTGGGGATGTAGAGGAAGTTCGCACATTAAAAGATAAAGAACATTATACATTTGATAAGATTATCATTTTAGTGAATAGGAATACCGCAAGTGCTGCAGAAGTATTAACTGCTGCATTAAAGGAAGATTTAGATAACGTAACGATTGTTGGGGAAACAACATATGGGAAAGGAACTGTACAAATTCCTTTATCATTCTCTGACGGTAGTATGTTGAAGTATACAACTGCGGAATGGATTACACCATCTGGTAAAGAAATAAATGGTGTGGGAATTACACCAGATATTGAAGTATCTTTAGATAGTGTATATACAACAGGTGCTCCACAACTAAAAGAAGATGAATCTTACAAAGTTGATACTGTAAGTGCAGCAGCGAAAGCTGTACAAACATATTTAAACTTTTTAGGATATGCGACAGATCGAAGCGATGAATATTTTTCTTATGCTGGAGAGCGTGCTTTAAAACAATATCAAAAAGATAAAGGGTTAGAAGTTAATGGTGTTATTAACCGTACAGTAGTAAATGCATTATTATCATCTGTAAATAGTGAATGGAATGCGAATGAGGATGAATATGATGTACAAATGAAGAAGGCAAAAGAGTTGATAGAGAAATGATCAATGTCATTTCTTTTTTGTCATTTATGAAAATTCTTAATGAAATATTAGATTTTAGACAAAATAATATAAAGTATGTAATATATAAGCTTTGAAAGGTGTGAAATGATGGAAGAAAAATTATTTGATTTACATGCAGCATATCAGCCTACAGGAGATCAACCAAAAGCAATTGATGCTTTAGTAAAAGGGATTCAAGAAGGAAAGAAGGAACAAGTATTATTAGGGGCAACAGGGACAGGAAAAACATTTACGATTTCTAATGTCATCGCAAGAGTGAATAAGCCAACACTTGTATTTGCACATAATAAGACACTAGCAGGACAATTATATTCAGAATTTAAAGAGTTTTTCCCAAACAATCGTGTAGAATATTTTGTCTCTAACTTTGACTATTATCAACCAGAAGCTTATATTCCTAGCTCTGATACATATATAGATAAAAATGCCACAACAAATATGGAGTTGGATATGCTTCGTATGGCGGCTGTCAATTCGATATTAGAACGTCGAGATACGATTATTATCGCATCAGTTGCGTGTATTTATGGGGCAAGCAATCCTGAACAATATCGTGATATGTTTTTTAGTATTCGTGTAGGAGAAATCATTGATCGAAAAGAATTGATGGCAAAATTAGTTGCGCGTCAATATGCACGTAATGATATGGATTTAATGCGTGGAACTTTCCGTGTTCGTGGAGATGTGATAGAGGTGGCGTTAGGTCACACGGATACATATATTCTTCGTATTGAAATGTTTGACGATGAAATTGAACGTATTTGTGAAGTAGATCCATTAACTGGTAAAGTATTAAATGCATATACTGTATATGTTGTATATCCTGCAAGTGGATATGCGACAAAGCAAGATATTATTAATCGTGCGGCCTCAACAATTGAAGAAGAGTTAGAAGTACGATTAAAAGAATTAGATGAAGAAGGAAAGTTATTAGAAAAACAACGCTTGGAACAAAGAACTCGTTATGATGTGGAAGCATTGCGTGAGTTTGGAGTATGTCCAGGGATAGAGAATTACTCCCGTCACATTGATGGTCGTCAACCAGGGGAACGTCCATATACATTGTTTGATTATTTTCCAGATGACTTCTTGTTAGTAGTAGATGAAAGCCATGTTTCATTACCACAAATAAGAGGGATGTATAATGGGGATAGGGCTCGTAAGGAGACATTAGTAAGTTATGGATTTCGTTTACCTAGTGCATTAGATAATCGTCCTATGCGTTTTGAAGAATTTGAATCAGTTGTGCATCAAGCAGTATATGTATCCGCAACACCAGGGGATTATGAATTAGATAAAACACATCATGAGGTTATTGAACAAATCATTCGTCCAACAGGATTGTTAGACCCTATCGTTCATGTACGTCCAACACAAGGGCAAATCGATGATTTAGTAGATGAAATACGTAAACGTATTGAGAAAAATGAACGTACATTAATTACCGCATTAACGGTACGTATGGCTGAAGATTTATCATCATATTTAAAAGAATTAGATTTTAAAGTAGCATGGTTACATCATGAAGTAAAAACAATTGAACGTACAGAAATTATTCGTGATTTACGTAAAGGAAAATATGATGTTTTGATTGGAATTAACTTATTAAGGGAAGGGTTAGATATTCCTGAAGTATCATTAATTACGATATTAGATGCGGATAAAGAAGGGTTTTTAAGAAGTGAGCGTTCTTTAATTCAGATTATTGGTCGTGCTGCACGTAATGCCCATGGAGAAGTTATTATGTATGCAGACAAAATAACACAAAGTATGCAGAAGGCATTAGATGAAACAGCTCGTCGTCGTGAAATACAAATAGCGTATAATAAAGAACATGGTATTACACCAAAAACTATTATTAAGCCAATTCATGAAGTAGTTCGTAGTAAAGAAACACAAGAAATGACAGCCAAATATATTGATAAGAAAGCAAAAGTGACAAAGAAAGACAAAGAGAAATTATTGGCTAACTTAGAAAAAGAAATGAAAGAAGCTGCGAAAGTATTAGACTTTGAACGTGCAGCAGAATTACGAGATATATTATTAGAGTTAAGAAACGCTTAGTGGGAGGTTCTATGTTTCATAAAAATCAGAAATTAAAAGGTGTAACAATTCGTCAAATGTTTTTATTAATTACATATACGATTGTACTAATTTGGGGGATTTTAAATTATTCACAAGTATTAGGGGTTTTACAAATGGTATTAGATTTACTAAAACCATTTGTATATGGATTTATGATTGCGTTTATATTTAATATACCAATGACATTTTTTCTACAAAGATTACCTATATCAATTAAAAAAGGTAGAAAAGTGATTGCAGCTACATTGGCAATGTTGGTTATTCTTATGATTATTTCCTTCATTTTCCGTATTGTGGTGCCTACATTAGTAGATAGTATAGCTTCACTTGCAGCTGCATTTCCTAAATATGCACAAGATATACAAGTATATGTAGAGAAGATGATTTCTACACATCAAATTAGTGAAACATATTTACAGCAATTAGATAAGTATACAGGACAAATTCAAGATTATATATTGAATATTTTAAAGACTGGTGTACCACAATTATTGACAGCAGCAAGTGGTATTGCAAGTAGTTTAGCAAATTTATTTATGGCAATTGTAATAGCGGTATATTTATTAGTGTCAAAAGAAAAGTTATTGAATCAAACAAAAAGATTCTTATATGCATTTTGTAGTGAAAGGGTGTATCGTTTTTGTGGAAAAGTAGGGCATTTAACAACCACAACTTTTACTAGTTTTGTGACTGGTCAGTTATTAGAAGCGATTATTATAGGGATTTTATGTTACATTGGATGTTTAATCTTTAGATTTCCATATGCACCAATTTTAAGTGTTATCATTGGCTGTACAAATGTTATTCCTATTTTTGGAGCGATTATGGGTGTTGGATTAAGTGCATTGTTAGTTGCATTTGTAGATCCTTTACAAGGAGTATTCTTTGTGATTTTTGGAATTTTCCTACAACAGTTTGAATCTAATCTTATTTATCCACGTGTTGTAGGTACAACTGTAGGATTATCAGGACTATGGGTATTATTTGCGATTACGATTGGTGGAGGATTATTTCAATTACCAGGTATGTTATTAGGTTTACCTGTATTCTCCATTATTTATACATTATTAAAAGAAGAAATGAATCGTAGAATACAAATAAAACAAACAAAAAAGATATTAATAGAGCAGGAGGATGAAACATGTTAATCTTAGTTTCTCCAACAAAGACAATGCGAACAGATGGAAAAAGGAGACCAACTGGATTACCTGCATTATGTACACATAGTGAAAAAATATTAGAAGAATTAAAAAAATTGAATAAACAAGAGATTCAAAATTTAATGAAGGTAAATGAGAAAATCGCAAAGGAAAATAAAGAACGCTTTCAACATATTAAGTTTGATGAACATGGAACATGTGCCTTAGAAACGTATGATGGTTTGCAGTTTAAATCGATACAGTTAGAAGAATTAGATGAAGAAGCATGGGACTATTTACAAACGCATATGCGTATATTATCAGGTTTATATGGAGCAGTAAGACCTCTTGATGCGATCTATCCATATCGATTAGAAATGCAAGCAAAACTATCAGTAGATGGTAGTAAAAACTTATATACGTATTGGCATGATGCAATTGCGAATCATTGTTTGGATGTATGTAAAGATGATGATACTCCTGTGTTACTAAGTGTTGCGAGTAAAGAGTATGAAAAAGCAATACAACCATATGTACCAAAAGAAAAATTCATACAACTTGTATTTAAAATCGAAAAACAAGGAAAATTAAAAGTAGAGTCTACACAAGCGAAGATGGCTAGAGGTGCAATGATTGCATTTTTAGCAAAATCCAAAGCACAAACCTTAGATGATGTGAAAAAGTTTGATACTGATGGCTATGCTTATGAAGAAGAATTATCGGATGAAACATCGTTAGTATTTGTGAAAAGAGGATAGTAAGTATCTCTTTGTGTAAGATAAATAGTATTGAATATATAAATTTTGGAGATAATGAATACGTACTATAAACCTTATCATGTTAACGGATAACATGATTATGATGTCTGTAGAGGGCTTAAATAAGAGACTGCCAATGATCGGCAGTCTTTTTGAATATATAACTTAATGTATAACATCCGTAATATATTGCATAATACATATACAAGAAGTATAATAATTGTAGTTAAGTTATAAAGTTTTTATTATAGACTGTTGATCGATTGATTGACAGTTTTTACATAATTATCATAAAAAGTATAGTGAGGTGATTGTATGAGAAAAGAATTACCAATAGGAATTAGTGATTATAGAGAAGCAAAAGAATATCATAAATATTATGTTGTAGACAAATCCAAAATGATAGAAGATTTTTTGAAATCAGGATCAAAAGTAACATTGATTACTAGACCGAGAAGGTTTGGGAAAACATTGAATATGAGTATGCTGGCAGAGTTTTTTGATGTGACAAAAGATAGTAAAGATATATTTGAAGATACATATATTATGCAAAGTGAGTATGCAACTTATATGAATCAATATCCTACGATATTTTTATCATTTGCGAACTTAAAAGGGAATAAATGTAATATTATCAAAGATTTAAAAATCTGTTTATTAAAAGAATATAAAAAATGGAAGCATGCGATTATAATAGAAGATGAATTTGATGAACTTTTATATCAAGATGTATTATCATCCATCAAGGATTTTAATAACGAAAGCATATTAGGTATACAAAATAGTTTGACATTTTTAATGGATCAACTATATGCCTATTATGGCAAACGAGTGATGGTGATGATTGATGAGTATGACACACCATTTATACAGGCGAAAATGAGTGGATGTTATGATGAGATAAGAAGTGGATTATCAGAAATGCTACACCAAGCATTAAAACTGTCTAGTAGTTTACAATATGCCATGTTGACAGGAATCCAACGAGTAGCGAAAGAAAATATTTTTAGTGGATTAAATAATCTTGATGTATATACAGTAAGGGATAAACAATATGCATCCTATTTTGGATTTACCAATGAAGAAGTACA
>CAJFOG010000130.1 GCA_904395785.1 uncultured Eubacterium sp.
ATAGCAATATTAAAAGAGTTTTCTCAACTAGATCAATGTTATAGTGAATTTCAGGAAAAAGAAGAAGAATTAGCAAGAATTACAAGAGTGATTGAAGAAGAACAGTTAAAAAATCGTTCTCAATTTTATAAAGATACAACAAAACATTTACAACCTATAATAACATATTGGTTATTTGCGATTATTGTTTTTATGTTTATCATAGGAATGGTGTTAGGTGTGGTAGTAGAAGATGGATTAACTGGATGGATAATATCTGGTATGTATTATAAAATGAATATTGTATCAGCACATGAGTATTGGCGATTCATAACAGCAGGCTTTATTCATGCAAATCCATTTACATTGTTTTTTACTTTATATGCATTATATAAAGTAGGAAGAGTGGCAGAGCCATTATTTACAAAAATTTCCTATGTATCATTATTTCTACTCGGAATTATTATAGGGAATGTATGTATGTTAATTGCGACAGAAAATACGATTGGGTATGGTGCTGGAGCAGGAGTTAGTAGTATTATTGGAGGCTATCTTGCGTTAACTTTGGAAAGGTCAAAGCATCGACGTCCAATATTACCAATGATGTATTTTCAAAGTTTTTTGATTATATTTATATTAGCATTACTACCAAGTATTTCAATACTTGGCCATATTGTCAGTTTTGTGAGTGGTTTTTTCATTATATTTATATGGAAAAACAAGAAACATGCGGTATATCATCATATGCAAATAGCTTGTTTACTTTTATTTGTAGGTATTTTTGTGTTAGGAATTCGAGTACAACGTATTGAACCATTAGAACCAGTGGTAGATGAAAGAATTGTAGAAAGTTATCGTAAATTGGGGATACATCATTATGCTGACTATTTACAAATAAAGTATCAAGAGCAATATGATTTACAGAAATAGGAGGTATATATGAAAAGGCAAGGTGTATTAACATGGGATGAATATTTTATGGGATTAGCCCATTTAAGTGCTATGAGAAGTAAAGATCCTAATACACAAGTAGGAGCAGTTATTGTATCTGAAGATCATCGTGTAGCGAGTATTGGATATAATGGGTTTCCAAATGGGTGTAGTGATGATATGTTTCCATGGGAAAGAGATGGAGATTTTCAAGATACGAAATATCCATATGTTGTGCATGCAGAATTAAATGCAATTTTAAATAGCAAATATGATGTAAGAGGTTGTAGTATTTATGTATCTTTATTTCCATGTAATGAATGTGCGAAAGCAATTATTCAAAGCGGAATAAAACGCATTGTATATGAATCAGATAAATATGCACAAACAGATGCGACACTAGCAAGTAAAAGAATGTTGAAAGCAGCAGGAGTTGAATTAGTACAATTACCATATGCAATTACATTAACAGTAAATAAAACAGAAACGATATAAATTTTATACTGTATGATATTATAGCATCATACAGTTTTTTCATATTTGACAGCAAGTAATATAGTCTGCGATAGATTTATGAATGATGGATGTGGTATACTAAACATAACGAAACTATAGAAGGAGATATTATGAAACAACTACCAATCGGAAAAGATGATTTTAAAAAAGTAATTGATGGAAATTTTTATTATGTTGATAAAACGATGTTGATAAAAGATTTAATAGGGAAAGAAGTAGTTTTATACACAAGACCAAGAAGATTTGGAAAATCTTTAAATATGAGTATGTTGAACTATTTTTATAATATGAGGCATAAAGAAAATGCGTATTTGTTTGATGGATTAGCAATCAGCAAAGATGAAGAAGTAATGCAACACCAAAATAAATATCCAGTGATTAGTATTACATTAAAAGAAATGCGATTTTCTACGTTTCAAGCACAGAAAAAGTTTTTTCAGGACATTATTATACAAATATTAGTACAGTATGAAGAGTTACTAACTAGTAATAAATTAAGTGTAATAGAGAAGAAAAAGTTAAATAAGTATATAGAAGAAGAAGCAGATGAAGTAGCGTTAAGTCAGTCATTATACTTATTATCGCAATGTTTAGAAAAACATTATGGAGAAAAAGTAGTTATTTTGATAGATGAATATGATGTACCATTAAATTATGCATACTTACATGGATATTATGATGCAATGGTAGAGTTGATGAGAAATGTACTAGGAGCAATATTAAAAACGAACACTTCTTTAAAACAGGGAATTTTAACAGGGTGTTTACGAATAGCAAAAGAGAGTATCTTTACAGGATTAAATAATTTCTTAGTAAATTCTATTACTGATTATGAACAAGAACCAAGATTTGGATTCACACCAAGTGATGTGAAAACAATGTTAGATGATTATGGATTTTCTAGTCATATGGAAGAAGTAAAGAAATGGTATGATGGATATATGTTTGGAGAACATGAAGTATATAATCCATGGAGTACAACAATGTATATTGAAAAGCAATTACAAAAAGAAACAATAAAAGGGGAATCGTTTTGGGCAAATACAAGTGGAAATGATATAGTGATGCGATACATCCAACAAGGGGATCGTCAAATGAAAGAAGAATTTGATACACTTGTGAACAAAGGAAGTATTGTAAAGAAAATCATGCCAGAATTAACATATCGAGAAATGGATAATATTGATAATATCTACTCATTCTTACTATTTACAGGTTATTTAAAAGTAAAGAAAGTAATTGATAGAAGTGAAGATATGTATGAATTAGAAATACCGAATGAAGAAGTAAGAAAAGTATATATGAACCAATTTGAAGTAGTATTTAAAGAATATACGAATGCAAGAAAAGATAGTTTGATGCAATATTTACAAGAGGGAAAAGCAATAGAAGTCAATAATATATTAAACGATATCTTAGAAAGAAGTATTAGCTATTATGATAATAAAGAAAGCTTTTATCATGGATTACTATTAGGATTATTAAGTGAATATGAAGTGATATCAAATGAAGAAGCAGGAACAGGAAGATTAGA
>CAJFOG010000131.1 GCA_904395785.1 uncultured Eubacterium sp.
AGCGGCGACAATATCCTAGCGTGCTTAGGTGAAGATAGCTCGTTGCCAGTTCTTTTGGAACCTTCTTATGGTTCCTTTTTTTTGTTTTTCTTTACTTTTACTTTTTTCTTCGTGTATAATAGTACCATTCGATTTAAGGAAAGGAGTGGTTGAAGTGAAGATAGATTATAAGAAGTTCTTAATGTCTATAATAATAGTATTAATTGGAAATTTTATTTTAGCATTTGGAGTTTGTGCTTTTATTTTACCATTAAATGTAATCACAGGTGGAGTAGCAGGAGTAGCAGTTGTTTTACATCCTATACTTCATATATCTGAAACAATGTTAATAAACATCTTGACAATATCTTTATTTATAATTGGGTCAATTGTTTTAGGAAAACGATTTGCATTTAATACTTTTCTTAGTTCAATAGTTTATCCATCTTTTGTTAACATTTTAAACGTATATTTGAAAGATGTTGTAATAACTGATAATTTATTAGTCGCTTCCATTTATGCTGGGATATGTACGGGAATTGGGGTAGGAATAGTCTGTAAATATGGTTCCAGTACTGGAGGTATGGATATACCACCATTGATTATTAATAAATATACAAAAATCCCTCTATCTATATTAGTAACGATTATTGATGGTTTGACTGTTATTTTAGGTGCAATGATTTACGGGGTAGAGGCATCCTTAATTGGTCTTTTTTCAGTATTGGCTTGTGGAAAAACTATTGATATTATAATGAAAATAGGAAAACGCACTTCAAAAAGTGTTTTAATTTGTTCTGATCAATATGATGAAGTATTACAAAATTTATCAGAATTTTCTAAACTACATAAAAATATACTTTATAGTGATAGTTTATCAACAAATAATCAAAAACAAATTATTATTGCGACTATTGAAACGAATAAATATAAAACATTAATAGATTTAATTAAAAAGATAGATGAAAATGCTAGAATAATTTCTATTGATATGAATGAAGTAAATGAGCACAAACCGTAAAGGGTTATTATTACATCACAGAATTGTAAAAATTTACAATTCTGATTTTTTTGAATTCTAGTCTGTTTGTGTTATAATGAAAAAAGCAAATGTTTCATTATGAATATTAAATTCTACTTTTAAGTATAAATTAAATACAGTAATGTTGTTTGAAAGGTTGATTTATATGATAATATTTTTTACTAGTTTACCAAAACATCTTTTTTCGTCTATTTTATCTTTAAAAAGACATTTAGCTATGACGATATCAAGTATTTCAGCAATTACTGTCACCTTATTACTTTATTCAATATTTTTAATGATTAGTACGAATATAAATAATTTTGCAGTGAATATAGAGAATGAATTAGAAATTCACGCTAGTATTGATTCACTCAGTGATCAATCTCAAATTGAATCGTTAGAAAAAACTATTAAAAGTTGGGATAATGTAAACAATGTTGTCTTTTCAAGTAGTGAAGATGAATTGAATTCATTGATTTCTAGCAATGGCAAAGTATTTGAACGATACAAAAATAAAAATCCGATGCCAAATGCATTTTTAGTTGAAGTAAGTGATGCGCAAAGTATAAAAGAAATTACGTATAAACTGAATAAACTGGAAGGAATAGAAAAGGCAGAATATGGAGGAAGTTCTATTCAAAAAATGATAGATACATTAAGTTTTATCCATATTGGAGGGCTTGTGTTTATTATATCACTTTTATTTATAACATTATTTTTAATTACGAATACTATTAAAATGTCAATCTATACACGGAAAGATGAAATAGCAATTATGCGAAATGTAGGAGCGCAAAACTGGTTTATTAAGACACCGTTTGTTTTTGAAGGATTTTTTATTGGAATATTAGGATCAATTTTTCCAATTATTATAACATATTTAGGCTACTCTATTTTATATGATTCTTTAGGCGGAAAATTTGTATCATCTATGTTTATATTACAACCTTTATATCCATATATTTGGAATATATGTATGCTGTTGTTAGTTGGTGGTACATTTGTGGGGATGTTTGGTAGTTTTATGGCTGTATCGAAATATTTGAGGTGGCAAAGATGAAGATAGTAAAAAAATGTTTATTTTTTATTGTATTTATGAGTATGTGGTTATTACCTTTACAACATATTGAAGTGATTGCAGCTTCTGAATTTGAAGGAAATGAATCTCAATGGTTATCAAAATGTAGTATACCTCAGGATACTGAGGAACAAGCACAAAAATGTAAAGAATTTAAAGAGTATTATAGCTCCATTAGTAAAGATTTAGAAAATCAAGTTAGCGATTTAAATAAGCAAATTGCGAAAATTACAGATAATATAAGTGAGTTAAATGCTGCGGTAAAAAAACAAGATAGTTTAATTGAGCAAATTACAAATAAGATTAAAGAAAATGAAAACTCAATAAAAAAATTAAATACAGAGATTACATCGTTAGAAGAACAGATAAAAAAACTACAAAAATCCATAGATGAAAGAAACAATTTGATTAAGGGTAGAATGCTAGATGAACAAGAAACGCTAGGTACGAATATAAGTTTAGAAATCATTATGGGTGCAAAAAATTTAATTGATATGATTCGTAATATAGATGGTTTAAATCGTATTAATGAAGCAGATAAAAAAGAGATTGAGTTAATTAAAGAAGAAAAGGAAAAGCAAGATCTACAGAAACAGGAAAAATCTAGATTGAAAGAAAGTGTAGAAGCAGCGAAAGCGGATAACGAACAACAAAAGAAAAATGCGGAAGAAGTAAAAAAGCAAAAAGAGGTATTGCTTACAAAATTTAGAGAGCAAGAGGAAAAATTGAATGAACAAATGCGTTCAGTAGAAGTTAATTTAGCAACCATAAAAAATAACATAATTAATATTGATACAAGAGTTAAAGGAAGTTATAATTTCTCTAGTAGCGGTAGACTATCTAAACCGGTTAATGGTTCGATTTCTGCACATAGTTTCTTTTATCCTGATGGATCTTTACATTTAGGGTTAGATATTGCTGTGCCTTTAAAAACACCAATTTATGCACCAGCGAATGGTATTATTCTATATGCGAACAATCCTGTGGCAACAAATAGTGGATATATAGGAAATACAAGTGGTTATCCAGCAGGTGCTGGAAATTCAATTCATATGTTAACACGCGTAGATGGAATAACATATGGGTTAACTTTTGTGCATATGGCGCAAGAAGGATTTGCAGTATCAGCAGGACAAAAAGTTCAAGCAGGACAATTATTAGGGTTAAGTGGTAATACAGGTAATACATCAGGACCTCATTGTCATCTAGAAGTTGTAAATTTAGGAAATATGAGTATAGAAAAAGCTATAGCTCAATTTCAAGCAACTGCGGATTTTGCATGGGGTACTGGTTGGTATATGACTGGTTATAGTAATCGATGTGAAGTAAAAGGTCCGCCTTGTAGAGAACATCCTGAAGATGTTTATGGATATTAAAAAAGGAGAATATAAACATGATAATATTAGAAAATGTTTCAAAAGAATATAAAAATGGTGTACATGCGTTAAGAGATGTGAATTTAACAATTGAAGATGGAGAGTTTGTATACATTATTGGACCAACTGGAAGTGGTAAATCTACATTGATTAAACTATTAGATGGAGAAGAAATTCCTACATTAGGAAATGTTATTGTGGAAAATACAAATGTAGGGAAGTTACGTCATTCTAAAGTTCCTATTTATCGAAGAAATATTGGAGTAGTATTTCAAGACTATCGTTTATTACCAAAGTTGACAGTTTTTGAAAATATTGCATTTGCACTAGAAGTTATTGGAATGAAAAAAGCTGAAATTAGACAAAGGGTAAGAGAAGTGCTAGAATTAGTTTCTCTACAAGATAAAGCAAAATCGTTTCCTGGGGAATTAAGTGGTGGACAGCAGCAAAGAGCTGCAATTGGTAGAGCGATTGCAAATCATCCTAAAGTACTAATAGCAGATGAGCCAACAGGAAATCTTGATCCTCAAAAATCTCAAGAAATAATGGAATTGTTAGAGAAGATAAATGAGGTAGAAAAAACAACAATTGTAATGGTAACACATGATAGTACAATAGTAGATCGATATAAAAAAAGAACAATTTGTTTAGAAGAAGGATATATTGTGGCAGATATTATGAAAGGGGGATATTTAAAACATGAGTAACTTTTTTCGATCTTTTCCCAGACATATAAGAAATGCATTTTTTAGTTTGTTTCGCCACTTTGCAATGTCTTTATCAGCGTGTAGTGCTGTAACAGTTACTCTAATTTTATTTGGTGTATTTTTAATCATAGCAGGAAATGTTTCATTATTTGCGACAAATATTGAAGATGATGTAAGAATTCATGTTGTATTAGAAAGTTCTGTAACAAAAGATGATGATATAGAAAAGATTCAAAAGTCAATAGAAGAAATAAAGGGGGTAAGAAAGGTAATATTTTCAGATAAAGATGCAGAGCTAGAATTGATGATTAAAGAACGAGGAGAAGATTTAAAAATGTTTAGGGGAGAGGAAAATCCTTTAAATCATGCGTATTTTGTTTCAGTAAAAAATGCAAACGATATTAATACAATTAGTGAAGAGATAAAAAAACTTGATGGTATTAAGGCTGTAGCATACGGTGGAAATAGTGTGACACAACTTATCAAGATACTAAATTCAATTCAAGATGGTGGTTTAATTTTTGTAGGATTATTAACATTATTAGCACTATTTTTAATATCAAATGCGATTAAAATGACAATTTATGCTAGAAATAAAGAAATTTCAATTATGCGAAATGTTGGTGCTACAAATTGGTATATTAAGATACCGTTTATGTTAGAAGGTATTCTCATTGGTATTTTTGGGGCGATTTTACCATGTGTTTTAACATATTTTGTTTATAAATATTTATATAATGCTATGAATGGACAGATTATAACTGGAGTATTTCGACTACAGCCAATTTTTCCATTTACAATACAGGTGTGCTTGTTAATTACGGGCTTTGGAATATTGGTTGGATTGATAGGAAGCTTCTTTTCAACTTCGAAATACTTAAAATGGAAAAGATAACTTTAATCATGATGTAATAATATCAAAGTTTATTTTAAAATTTCATTTAAGTGTTGCATTTCAATGAAATTCGTATTAAACTATAAAGGACCACATAAGTGGTTTTTAAATGCGTGGGAGAAGGAGCAACTCCTTCAATCAACCACTGCATAAGACAACAAATATTAGGAGGTGTGTCTTGTGAGCAAGAAAGTTGCAAAGATCTGTAAATTACAGTTCCCTGCAGGAGGAGCTAGACCAGGACCAGCACTAGCATCAGCTGGTATTAACATGCCACAGTTCTGTACAGCATTTAACGATGCTACTAAAGATCGTGCGGGTGATATGGTACCTGTTATTATTACTGCATACGAAGACAAAAGTTTTGATTTCGTATTAAAAACTACACCAGCATCAATTATGATTAAAAAAGCTGCTGGAATCAAACAAGGTTCAGGAAACCAAAAAGATACTTGTGGAAAAATCACAGTAGATCAATTACGTGAAATTGCAGAATACAAAATGCCTGACTTAAACGCTAATGATGTTGAAGCTGCTATGCGTATTGTTGCGGGTACAGCTAGAAACATGGGTGTTGTAGTTGAAGGTTTTGAATAAGAAAAGGAGAGGAAGAGATTATGGCAAAAGTAGGAAAAAAATATGCTGAAGCTGCTAAGAAAGTCGACCGCTCTAAAACTTATTCTGTAGCTGAAGCTGTAAAATTAGCAAAAGAAACAAACTACGCTAAATTTGACGCATCTGTTGAAGTTAGCTTTAAATTAAATGTAGATCCACGTCATGCTGATCAACAAATTCGTGGTGCAATGGTTTTACCTAACGGTACAGGAAAAACTCAAAAAGTTTGTGTTATTACACAAGGACCTAAAGAGCAAGAAGCAAAAGATGCTGGAGCTGATTTCGTTGGAGGAAAAGAATTACTTGACGAAATGCAAAAAGGTTGGTTCGATTTTGATGTAATCGTGGCAACACCTAACATGATGGGTGAATTAGGGAAATTAGGTCGTGTATTAGGGCCTAAAGGTTTAATGCCAAACCCTAAAACTGGAACAGTTACTATGGATGTAGCAAAAGCTGTTGAAGATATCAAAAAAGGTAAAGTTGAATACCGTGTAGATAAAGAAGGTAACATCAACTTAATGATCGGAAAAGTAAGCTTTGATGATGAAAAATTAGTTGAAAACTTCAATGCAATTTACAACACAATTGTAAAAGCTCGTCCAGCAGCTGTAAAAGGTGCTTACATTAAGAACCTTGTATTAACTACTACTATGGGTCCTGGAATCCGTGTAGAAATCGTTAAATAAGGATTGACAAATCTTTATACTCAGATTAAAATAGTAAATGTTATCAATATACCATAGACAGTAACGGCGTTAGCTTAATTATGTTACCGAGGTAGAATATTAGATGTATATTCGCTCACCCGTAGACTGTCTTGTTTACGGGTGTTTTTATATCACGCTTCAAGGTATATTGTTGCATATAAAATAGGAGGTGTGAAGAATGAACCAGGCAATTATTGAAAACAAAAAGGCGATTGTTTCTGAAATTGCTCAGAAAATGAAAGAGTCTGATTCAACTGTAGTTGTTGAATACCGTGGTTTGAACGTTGCAGAAGTTACTCAATTACGTAGAGAACTTCGTGCGGAAGGTGTTGAGTTCAAAGTTTACAAAAACTCTTTAACACAACGTGCTGCTGAAGAAATTGGTGCTAACGAATTAGTTAAAGATTTAGTTGGACCTAACGCAATCGCATTCGGTACTGATGCAGTTGCTCCTGCACGTGTATTAGCAAAATTTGCGAAAGATCACGAAAACTTAGTATTAAAAAGTGGTATTGTAGAAGGTAAAGTTGTTGGTGTTGATACAATTAAAGAATTGGCAAGTTTACCAAACCGCGAAGGTATGCTTTCTATGTTACTAAGCTGTCTACAGTCTCCAGTACGTGGATTTGCATGTGCTGTTAAAGCTGTTGCTGATAGCAAAGAAGGTAACGAAGAAGCTGCTGCATAATAGCAATTATTTAATAATTAGGAGGACATGAAAATGGCAAAATTAACACATGAAGAAATTTTAGCTTACTTAGAAGAAGCTACAATCTTAGAACTTAACGAATTAGTAAAAGCAATCGAAGAAAAATTCGGAGTAACTGCTGCTGCTCCAGTTGCTGTTGCTGCTGCTGCTCCAGAAGCTGCTTCTGGACCATCTGAAGTAACTGTTACATTAACTGATGTTGGTGGAACTAAAGTTGCTGTAATTAAAGCAGTACGTGAAATTACTGGATTAGGATTAGTTGAAGCTAAAGGTATGGTAGATAAAGTACCTGCAGTTGTAAAAGAAAACGTAAGCCCAGAAGAAGCTGAAGAAATTAAAAAGAAATTAATGGAAGCTGGAGCTAGCGTAGAAGTTAAATAATTTAACTTAAAAATCAAGTAACATTACAAAAAGCCTTCGGGCTTTTTGTCACTTAACAAAGGCGGGATCATTATGAATCATTATTTTTCAGATAATCGTCATTTGGCAGAAAACCGGAAGGAAATCTCTTTCCGGTTTTGGTGTTTTAATTATTCATTTATTACAGATAATGGCGTATTTTCAAAAACAGGAGTAGATTACGGTACAAAAGTCATTTTAGAAACTTTGTATAACAGAAATGAATTAGGAAATAAAATATTAGATGTTGGATGTGGGTATGGTCCAATAGGGATTGTATTAAAAAAGATATATCCAGAAAAACAATTTGAAATGGTGGATGTGAATCCTAGAGCTGTATTATTAGCCCAAGAAAATGCCAAAAGAAATGAAGTAGATGTTAACATTTATGAATCTAATATATACGAAAATATCCATGATATAAATTACTCAGATATTATTACCAATCCACCGATACGTGCAGGAAAAAAAGTTATCTATAAGATATTTGAAGATGCTTATCAGCATTTAAGTCATAACGGTTGTTTATGGGTTGTTATAAGAAAGCAACAAGGTGCTGAAAGTGCAATTAAGAAGATTAAAGAAATTTTTGATAATTGCGAAGTTGTGAATAAAGATAAAGGATATTTTATACTTAAAGCGAAAAAACATTGACATTTTGACACTTGATTGATATTATAATAAATTGCATAATACTAAAATAAAAATATAGAAAATTTTGCTTAATTTTAGTATATAAACTTGTAGAAAGGATGGCGTACATGGACAAAAAACAACCTTATCGTATTGTCGCTTCCGGTAAAAAGGCAGAGCGTCGTGATTATTCAAAAGTTAGTGGTCATTTAGAATTGCCAAATTTGGTTGAAATTCAAACTGACTCTTTTGAATGGTTTAAGAACGAAGGAATAGCAGAAGTATTTAATGAAATATATCCTATTCAAAACTATGGAGGGAATATTAAGTTAAAATTCGCTGGATATGAATTCGGAGAACCAAAATATAGTGCAGAAGAATCAATGTATCGTGAATGCAACTATGCAGCACCATTGAAAGCACGCATGGAATTAGAAATAACAGATAACCAAACAGGAGAAGTTATCAATAAATGGGAAGATGTCTTTTTAGGTGATTTTCCTTTAATGACAGAAACTGGAACTTTTATTATAAATGGGGCTGAACGAGTTATCGTTTCACAGATTGTTCGTTCTCCAGGTTCATATTTTTCTACTGGTTATGATGAGAAAACTGGTAAAGTTTCTTATTCTAGTGAGTTAATTCCTAGTAGAGGAACATGGTTAGAATACATGACAGAACAGAAAAAGGCTTCTTCTGGTCGTGTATTAAATGTTAGTGTTGATCGTAAGCGTAAAATGCTTTCATCAGTATTATTTAAAGCAGTAGGGATGTCTGTTGATTTAGATAGAACTGAAGACCCTTATGATACTACACAAATTAAAACATTTTTAAAAGCTTTAGGAAGAAATATTGTTGAAGATGTAGCAGTTGATGATGAAAATAGAGAATACATGAATCTATACCTTACATTATATGCTTCTTTCTTTGGCAAATACGAAGAAATTGAAAATACATTATTAGCAGATAAAGTAAAAACTACACAAGAAGCTTTATTGTCTGTTTATGAAAATCAACGTTCTGATGAGATTCCTACGTTAGACGGTTCTATTACGTTGATGAATGCGAAGTTTTTTGATCCTAGACGTTATGATTTAACAAAAGCTGGACGATTTAAGTTAGGTAGAAAGTTAAATGCAATTAACCGTGTTGCCCATAATCGTCTTGCGATGGATATTTTAGATGCAGATGGTAATGTATTCATGTCTAGTGGTACTATGATACATCGTGATGAAAGAAACACGTTAAGAGCTGAACTTGAAAAAGGTATGCATATGACGGCGTTCCCTTTCAATCCGTTATTTAACCATCCTGATAAAGTTGAAGTGTCAACGAAAAATCATTTAGGTTTAATTGGACGTGTGTTAGCGGAAGATGTTGAGCTTTCTGATATAACTTTATTTGAAGGAACAGTATTGAACGAACAAGAAGTAGAGGCTATCTGTAAAGAGAAAGAAACTATTTGTGTTCATGGCGGTATTATTGCGAAAAAAGTTGGGTTAACTTCAGAAAATGCTTCTGCAGTATTAAACTATGGGCAACGTTTATACGCAATTGGTCGTATTACTGATGCATCAGGAAGTGATGTATTAAGTGAACAAGGTGATTACTTTGCGGAAGGGTATTTACCACGTCATAAACCAGATCCATTACATGTTCTTGCAGTTGAAGAATTAAAAATGAAAGCTGCAAACAATGAAGAAATTTATGTATGGTTAGTCGGTGCAGCTGTACAAGAAATTTTAATTCGTACAGAAGATGAGTCTGTTGTGAAAGTCATTGGAAATGACCCTTATGCAAACAAACATACAATTACGATTTCTGATATGTATGCATTATATGCATATACATTAAATATCATGGAAAATGTGGGTGAAACTGATGATATTGATATGTTAGGAAACCGTCGTATTCGTTCAGTTGGTGAATTGATTCAAAACCAATTCAGAATTGGATTAAGCCGTATGGAGCGTGTTGTAAAAGAACGTATGTCTATTGCGGAGATTTCAACATTAACGCCTAAAAAATTAACAAATATTCGTCCATTAACAGCAGCTATTAAGGAGTTCTTCTCAAGTTCTCAATTATCACAGTTTATGGACCAGCAAAACCCATTAGCTGAACTTACAAATAAACGTCGTATTTCTGCGTTAGGACCTGGAGGTCTTACAAGAGATCGTGCAGGGTTTGAAGTGCGTGACGTTCACAGTTCTCACTATGGTCGTATTTGTCCAATTGAAACACCAGAGGGACCAAACATCGGATTGATTTCTAACTTAACATCATATGGAAAGATTAATGAATATGGATTTATTCAAACTCCTTACCGTATTGTAAATCCAGATGGAACAGTAAAAGATGAAGCAATTTACTTATCAGCTGATGAAGAGGCAGATTATGTAATTGCACAGGCCAATGAGGTGGTAAATGGTCGTTTAATTAACGAGAATGTCGTTGCACGTAAAGCGGGTGAAACGATTATCGCAAAACGTGAAGAAGTTGAATTAGCCGACGTTTCTCCAAAACAGATCGTATCTGTGGCAACAGCCTGTGTCCCATTCTTAGAAAATGACGATGCTTCTCGTGCCCTAATGGGAGCGAACATGCAACGTCAGGCAGTACCTTTACTTCGTCCACATTCTCCATATGTTGGTACAGGTATTGAGTATAAAATTGCGAAAGATTCAGGTGTTGGGGTAGTCGCAAAAGAAAACGGTGTTGTTGAATACGTAGATTCACAACGAATTGTAGTAAGTGGAGATGATGGAAACCGTCATGAATATCGTTTACGCAAATTCCAACGTTCAAATAATGGTACAAATATTAACCAAAGTCCAATAGTTAAAAAAGGTGAACGTATTGATAAAGGTGATATTCTTGCAGATGGTCCATCAATGGAAAATGGAGAATTAGCACTTGGTCAAAACGTTACTATCGCATACATGACTTGGTATGGATATAACTATGAGGATGCCATCATTATGAGTGAACGTTTAGTTCGTGATGATGTGTATACATCTATTCATATTGAAGAGTATGATATTGATTGTCGTGATACGAAGTTAGGACCTGAAGAAATTACAAGAGATATTCCTAACGTTAGTGAAAACGCATGCCGTAACTTAGATAACCGTGGAATTATCATGGTTGGTGCGGAAGTTGTGGAAGGAGATATTCTTGTTGGTAAGGTAACTCCAAAAGGACAAAGTGAAATTTCTCCTGAAGAAAAACTGTTATTGGCAATCTTTGGAGAAAAATCTCGTGAAGTACGAGATAACTCATTAAAAGTTCCACATGGTGGTGCTGGTATAGTACATTCTATTCGCGTATTCAAACGTAGTGAAGGTCACGATTTACCACCAGGAGTAAATGAAACAGTAAAAGTATATATTGTTCAAAAACGTAAAATTTCTGAAGGGGATAAAATGGCTGGACGTCACGGTAACAAAGGGGTTATTTCAAAAATCCTTCCTGTGGAAGATATGCCATATATGCCTGATGGAACACCAATTGACATTATGTTGAACCCGTTCGGGGTGCCTTCACGTATGAATATTGGACAGGTATTAGAGATTCACTTAGGTTATGCTGCGAAAAAATTAGGTGTGAAATTCTCTACACCAGTATTCGACGGTATTAACAACCAAGAATTAAATGACATTATGAAAGAAGCAGAGATGACTGTTGATGGTAAACAAGTATTATACGATGGACGTACTGGGGAACCATTTGATGAGCGTATTTCTGTTGGGGTAATGTACATGATTAAACTTGCACACATGGTTGACGATAAGTTACATGCTCGTGCAACAGGACCTTACTCTTTAGTAACACAACAACCATTAGGTGGTAAGGCACAAAATGGTGGTCAAAGATTTGGTGAGATGGAGGTTTGGGCATTAGAAGCATATGGTGCTGCTCATACTCTACAAGAAATCTTAACTGTGAAATCTGATGATATTTCTGGTCGTACAAAAACTTATGAAGCAATTATTAAAGGAAAAGATATTCCTGAACCAGGTATTCCTGAATCATTTAGAGTATTAAAACATGAGTTACAAGCACTTGCGATTGATGTGAAAATGCTAGATGAAGAAGGTAATGAAGTAGATATCAGTAAAGATGATTCTGGTGAATCAACAATTGCTGTACAACCAGTACAAGATGAAAAAATATCTGATGAGGATATTGAAGATATTAGTGAAGACATTGAAGATGATGAGGTTTTAGGAGATGAAGATATCTTAGATAACTTTAATTCTGAAGATGTTTTAACGGAAGAAAACGATGAAGAGGAGGCTTAGTAGATGAGTGTTAATGATTTTGCCTCAATTCAGGTGAGTTTGGCGTCACCTGAAAGAATCCATGAATGGAGTCATGGTGAAGTAAAAAAACCAGAAACTATTAACTACCGTTCTCAAAAACCAGAACGTGATGGATTATTCTGTGAAAGAATTTTCGGTCCTAGCAAGGATTGGGAATGTTACTGTGGAAAATATAAAAAAGTTCGTTATAAAGGTGTTGTATGTGATCGTTGTGGTGTAGAAATTACAAAATCAAACGTTCGTAGAGAACGTATGGGTCATATTGAACTTGCAGCACCTGTAGCTCACATATGGTATTTACGTGGTATTCCAAGTAGAATGGCGTTATTACTTGATGTAACTCCAAAACAATTAGAAGAAGTTGTATATTTCGTATCCTGGATTGTAACAGATCCTAAGGATACGAACTTGGAGTACAAACAAGTATTATCCGAGAAAGAATACCGTGAATATATGGCGTTATATGGGCCAGGAAGCTTTGTTGCGCAAACTGGAGCAGAAGCGGCATTAACGCTATTAAAAGAAGTTGATCTTGAAGCTGAATACAAAATGATTCAAACAGCATTAGAAAATGCACAAGGTGAAAAACGCAAAAAGTTAATTAAACGTTTAGATACTGTAGAAGCTTTCCGTTCATCTGATAATAAACCAGAATGGATGGTAATGACAGTCATTCCAGTAATACCACCTGATTTAAGACCTATGCTTCAATTAGATGGTGGACGTTTTGCGACTAGTGATTTAAATGATTTATACCGTCGTGTTATTACTCGTAACAATCGTTTGAAAAAATTATTAGAATTAGGAACACCAGCGATTATTGTTCAAAACGAAAAACGTATGTTACAAGAAGCTGTAGATGCGTTAATTGACAATGGACGTCGTTCAAAACCTATTACAGGTGCAGGAGGTCGTGCCTTAAAATCTCTTTCTCACTCATTGAAAGGGAAACAAGGACGTTTCCGTCAAAACTTATTAGGGAAACGTGTTGACTTCTCAGGACGTTCCGTAATTGCGGTAGGACCAGACTTGAAAATGTATCAGTGTGGAATCCCTAGAGAAATGGCAATTCAATTATTCAGACCATTTGTTATTAATGAGATAGTAAATCAAGAAATCGCAAGTAACCCTAAAACTGCGGAAAAATTAATTGATCGTCAAGATCCACGTATTTGGGATATTGTGGAAAAAGTTATTGATGGATATCCAGTATTAATGAACCGTGCACCTACACTTCACCGTTTAGGGATTCAAGCATTTAAACCTAAATTAGTAGAAGGTCGTGCGTTACGTCTTCACCCACTTGTTTGTACAGCGTTTAACGCGGACTTTGATGGTGACCAGATGGCAGTTCACGTTCCATTAAGTGAAGAAGCAAGAGCAGAAGCACTTGTAATGATGTTAGGTTCAAATAATATTCTTGGACCTAAAGATGGTAAACCAATCGTTACTCCTGGACAGGACATGGTTATGGGAAACTTCTACTTAACGATGGAAGAAACAGCGGAAGAATTCTATGAAGAAGCGCAACGTTATATGGAAGTAGATTGTCCAAAATCAGCTGCTACTTGGAAGCGTTATGGTGATAATGAAGGACACGTTTATGGAAATGTAAATGAAATCTTAATGGCTTATCAAACAGATCAAATTCACTTACACTCAAGAATTGCAATTCCTGCACGTGCATTAAAGAAAACAAGTTTTACAGAAGAACAACAAAATAAATATTTATTAACTACAGTTGGGAAAGTAATTTTCAACAACATGTTCCCTGCCGATTTCCCATTCTTAAACGAGGTGAGTGCAGAAAACTTCCAAGCTACACCAGATCGTTATTTCTTAGATATGGGGAAAGATGTAAAAGAAGCGATTAAAAACTTACCGATTACTTCTGCATTTAAGAAAAAAGATTTAGGAAAAGTAATTGGGGAAATCTTTAAGCGTTACAGTACAGAAAAAACATCTGAAATACTTGATCAAATTAAAGATATGGGATTCCGTTACTCTACTGTCGCAGGTGTAACAGTATCATTAAGTGATATTGAGGTAGCACCACATAAAGAAGAACACGTAGAATATGGAAAAGCAAAAGCCGAGGAATTAAAAGTTTTACGTAAAAAAGGTAAACTTACAATGCAAGAGTGGGAACGTCATTTAAACAAACTTTGGGCTGATGTAAAAGATGATATTGCGGAAGAATTACTTGGTAACTTACCTCGTAAAAATCCAATTAACATGATGGCTCGTTCAGGAGCGCGTGGTAATACGTCAAACTTTACGCAACTTGCAGGTATGCGTGGTCTAATGGCAAAACCATCTCAATCTAAATCAGCAAAAGGTGAATATGTACCAAGTATTATCGAGGTTCCTATTTACTCATGTTTCCGTGAAGGGTTAAATGTGTCTGAGTTCTTTATTTCTACACATGGTGTGCGTAAAGGTCTTACAGATACTGCCTTAAAAACAGCTGAATCTGGATACTTAACACGTCGTTTGGTTGATGTTGCGCAAGATGTAATTATTAAACAAGATGACTGTGGAACAGATAAAGGTTACTGGGTGGAAGCAATTATTGAACGTAAAACAAATACAATTATCGAGAGCTTATATGATCGCTTAGTAGGACGTTACAGTAAGCAAGCAATTACAGATCCTAAAACTGGAGAAATGATTATTGATAGTGATGAATTTATTACAGAAGAAATCGCACAAAAAATCGTTGATGCAGGTGTTGAAGGAATGTACATTAGAAGTGCATTTACATGTAAATCAATTTATGGTGTATGTAAAAAATGTTATGGACGTAACATGGCGACTGGAAAAGATGTTGAAGTTGGTGAAGCTGTTGGTATTATGGCCGCACAATCTATTGGGGAACCAGGTACACAGCTTACAATGCGTACGTTCCACACTGGTGGGGTTGCCAGTGCAGATGGTGGAGACATTACACAAGGTCTTCCTCGTGTCGAAGAGTTATTCGAAGCACGTTGTCCAAAAGGGGTTGCAGTATTAGCACAAATTAGCGGTGAAATTACAGCAATCGATCAAATTGATACAGGTTATGAAGTTGTTGTATCAAATGATAAAGAAAGCATTGTTCATAAAGTAACATTAGTTCAAGCAATTCGTTCATGGATGAAAATCGGAACGCATGTAGAGGCTGGAGATAAAATTACTGAGGGTCAGGTAGATCCAAAAGAGTTATTAAAAGTAGCTGGTGTACGCCAGGTACAAAACTATATTTTAAAAGAAGTTAAAAAAGTTTATCAAAGCCAAGGTATTGAAATTTCAGATAAACACATAGAAGTCATGATTCGTCAGATGTTAAGAAAAGTTGTTGTATTAGAAGGCAACGACACTGAATTAAACCCTGGTGTACAAATCTCGTTAACTGAAATTACAAAAATTAACCGTAAAGCATTATTAAGTGGTAAAGTACCAGCAACATTTAAACCAGTCTTATTAGGTATTTCTAAAGCTTCTGTAGAAACGGATTCATTCTTATCAGCTGCGTCATTCCAAGAAACTACAAAAGTATTAACAGATGCAGCGATAAAAGGTAAAAAAGACTACTTAATTGGTCTAAAAGAAAACGTAATTATCGGTAAATTAATTCCAGCAGGTACCGGTATTAAAACTGAGCGTGAAACGAATGAAATTATTCGTGAAAAAGCAGAAGAGTTACGTGAAATTAGAATTGAACGTAATAGAAAACCTGAAGATGAAAACTTTATGAATTATGTACCTCATAATGAATCATTTACAAGTGAAATTGTGAAGAAAATGATGGCAGCTGATAATGAAATAGAACCAAGTTTTATGGAAGATAATGTTGTCGAAGCACAAGAGTCATAATATAGGAAAGCTATGGAGTAATATCTATAGCTTTTTTTATGCAAATATGAAATTTTGTGAAAATTTGTGAAAAACTATTGTAAATAAAAGAAAAATAGTTTAATATCTTATAGAAGATTATGAAAGGAGATTATTATGACAAGATTAAAAGGGAAACAAATCCTCTCGTTATCATTGATGTTATTTGCTATTTTTTTTGGAGCGGGAAATATGATTTTTCCACCAGCTATGGGTCAGCAAGCAGGAGAAAATTTTATATCAGGTTTATTAGGATTTTTGTTAACAGATGCAGGAATTGCTTTATTAGGTATAATCGCGATTGTATTTGTAGGAAGTACAATGGATGATTTAGGAAAACTCGTTAATAAAAAATTTGGAGTGTGTTTATCTGTATTCATTTATTTGTTAATTGGTCCTTTGTTTGCAGAACCACGAACAGGTAGTGTATCATTTGAATTAGCAGTTGCACCATATGTAAATGAGTCTAATATGTGGATTGCATCCTTAATTTTTACAGGAATATTTTTTTTACTAACATATTATTTAAGTAGTAATCCTAAAAAAGTTGTTGATGTAGTGGGGAATATTTTAACACCAATTTTATTATTAAGTATTACAGCAATTTTTCTAAAAGTATTATTCACAAAATCAGATGCGAACTCGGCAGTTATTTATGGAACATTAGCCCAATCACAAGGGGTATATAAAACAATGCCATTTTTCCAAGGAATGATTGAGGGTTATAATGCATTAGATGGTCCTGCTGGATTAGCATTTGCGATTATTGTGATCAAAGCATTGAAAGATTATGGAATTTCTGATAAAAAAATCATTGCGAAATATACAATTATGAGTGGTGTTGGTGCTGTTTGCTTCTTAACAATTGTGTATTTTATGTTAGCTTATATTGGTGCTATCACAGAAACAAGCTTTGCGAATGGTGGAGCATTACTACATGCCATTGCGACAGAAACATATGGAGGAGTTGGGGGAATCATTTTAGGAATAGCTGTTACATTAGCTTGTCTTACAACATCGATTGGTCTAACAACTTCATTTTCAGACTATTTTATTAAACTATTTCCAAAACTTACCTATAAACAAATTGCAGGGATTGTTTGTTTATTTAGTTTTGTGATTAGTAATGTAGGTTTGACAACGTTAGTTTCTGTTTCACTTCCAATTCTTAAAATTATTTATCCAGTAACTGTAGCATTAATTATTTTATCCTTCTTTAAAAATATAATTAAAGAACGTAGGATGGTGTATATTTTAGGATTATTAGGAACATTTATTATCAGTTTTGTGAATAGTTTAAATATGATTGATTTTATCCAACCATTAGATTCATTCTTAGCATCATTTATTCCATTTTATGAAACGGGGTTTGGTTGGATTATTCCAACAATTATAGGAGCTATTATAGGATTTTTACCTTTCTTAAATAAAAAAGCTAATGTAATTGAAGCAAAAGCTTAATATAATGTATATTTCGTATATTTAAACGACTGAATGCCCATAGATATTTCTATGGGTTTTCATAATGCAAAGTAGTAATTAAATACATATTAAATAGGACTACAAAATAATTTTCTAAATTACTAAATATAGAAAATTCAAAAGTTAAATAAAAAATATTGACATAGAAAAAAGAATCATGTAGAATTTACAAGTAAGTATAAGTGTTAATGGTTCCCGTATGGGGACATAATTTATGCTTCGAAATGACACACCCGGAAATGTGTGTTAGTGAAAGGAGGATATTATGCCAACAATTAACCAATTAATTCGTAAAGGTCGTGAACAGAGTGCAAACGTGTCTAAATCACCTGCTCTGAACAGAGGATATAACTCATTAAAAAGACGTCCTACTAACTTAAGCGCACCTCAAAAACGTGGGGTTTGTACACGTGTCGGTACTATGACACCTAAGAAACCTAACTCTGCGCTTCGTAAATATGCGCGTGTTCGTTTAAGTAATGGAATGGAAGTTACTGCGTACATTCCAGGAATCGGTCACAACTTACAGGAACACTCTGTAGTATTGATTCGTGGTGGACGTGTTAAAGACCTTCCAGGGGTACGTTACCACATCATCCGTGGTACATTAGACTGTGCTGGGGTTGCTAACCGTAACCAAAGTCGTTCTTTATACGGTGCTAAAAAACCAAAAGAAGCTAAGAAATAACATCAATTGTGAAAGGAGGAATTTATAATGCCTAGAAAAGGACATGTAGCAAAACGTGATGTATTAGTGGATCCAATCTACAACTCCAAACTGGTTACTCGTTTAATCAACAAAATCATGATTGATGGTAAAAGAGGGGTTGCACAGAAGATTCTGTACAATGCATTCGATATTATTGAAGTAAAAACAAATGAAAAACCAATGGAAGTTTTCGAAAAAGCTTTAGAAAACGTAATGCCATTACTAGAACTTAAAGTACGTCGTGTTGGTGGAGCTAACTACCAAGTACCAGTAGAAGTATCTGCTGAAAGAAGATTAACTTTAGGTTTACGTTGGATTGTAAACTACGCTCGTTTACGTAATGAAAAAACTATGGAGCAAAGACTTGCTGCTGAAATTATGGATGCTGCTAACGGAAGTGGTGCATCTGTGAAAAAACGTGAAGACACTCACAAAATGGCAGAAGCTAACAAAGCATTTGCTCACTACCGCTGGTAAGAAAGGAGTCATATTATGGCACGTCAGTATTCATTAGAAAACACACGTAACATTGGTATCATGGCTCACATCGATGCTGGTAAAACAACAACTACTGAACGTATCCTATACTATACTGGGGTAAACCACAAAATTGGGGAAACTCACGATGGAGCTTCTACAATGGACTGGATGGCTCAGGAACAGGAACGTGGTATTACAATTACATCAGCTGCAACAACAGCTGCATGGAAAGGTCACCGCATTAACATTATCGATACTCCAGGTCACGTTGACTTTACTGTTGAGGTTGAACGTTCATTACGTGTATTAGATGGAGCGGTAACTGTACTTGATGCAAAAGCAGGTGTTGAACCTCAAACTGAAACAGTATGGCGTCAAGCTACAACTTATGGTGTACCTCGTATTGTTTTCTGTAACAAAATGGACGCTACTGGAGCAGACTTCTTAATGTCTTGTAGAACAATCGTAGATCGTTTAGGGGCTAAATCTTGTCCAATCCAGTTACCAATCGGTGCTGAAGCAACATTTACTGGAATTGTTGACATCATCGAACGTAAAGCAGAAATTTATACAAACGATTTAGGAACTGAAATCAAAGTTGAAGAAGTTCCAGCTGATTTAAAAGATCAGTGTGAAGAATATCGTGCAAAACTAATTGATTACCTTGCAGACTATGATGAAGAATTCATGATGCAAGTATTAGAAGGTGAAGAACCAAGCGTTGAAGAAATTAAACGTGTTTTACGTATTGCGGTATGTAAAGGTGACTTCTTCCCAGTATTATGTGGTTCTGCATACAAAAACAAAGGTGTTCAGTTAGTGTTAGATGCTGTTGTTGACTACTTACCTTCACCATTAGACATTCCTGCAATTAAAGGAACTGTTGAAGATGGATCTGAAGCTGAGCGTCATGCAGATGACAAAGAACCATTTGCAGCATTAGCATTCAAAATTATGACTGACCCATTCGTTGGTAAGTTGTCATATTTCCGTGTTTACTCAGGAACTGCAAGTGCAGGAAGTTATGTATTAAACTCAACAAAAGGTAAAAGAGAGCGTTTTGGACGTATCGTACAGATGCATGCAAACTCTCGTAAAGAAATCGATGAAGTATACGCTGGAGATATCGCAGCAGCTGTAGGTTTAAAAGCTACAACTACTGGAGATACTTTATGTGCTGAAAACTCATTCATCGTATTAGAAAGTATGGAATTCCCTGAGCCAGTTATTGAATTGTCTTTAGAGCCAAAAACAAAAGCTGACCAAGATAAAATGGGATTAGCATTAGCTAAACTTGCGGAAGAAGATCCAACTTTCAAAACTTACACTGACCAAGAAACAGGTCAAACAATTATTGCAGGTGTTGGGGAACTTCACCTTGATATTATCGTTGACCGTTTACGTCGCGAATTTAAGGTAGAAGCAAATGTTGGTCAACCAATGGTTGCTTACCGTGAAACAATTCGTAAAACAGCTGATTGTGAAGGTAAATACATTAAACAATCAGGTGGACGTGGTCAATATGGACACGTATGGATCAAATTCGAACCAAATGAAGAAGGAAAAGGATTTGAATTCGTTGATGCAACTGTTGGTGGAAGTGTTCCTCGTGAATACATTAAACCAACAGAAGAAGGTTTAAGAGATGCATTAGAAAACGGTATTGTTGCTGGTTACCCAGTAATCGATATTAAAGCAACTTTATTCGATGGTTCTTACCATGATGTCGATTCAAGTGAGATGGCATATAAAATTGCTGCATCTATGGCTTTAAAAGCTGCTGCGAAACAATGTAACCCAGTAATTCTTGAACCTATTATGATGGTAGAAGTTACTGCACCAAACGAATACTTAGGTAGCGTTATGGGAGACGTAAGTTCACGTCGTGGTGCTATTGTTGACCAGGAAGAAAGAGGAAATGCGATTATTGTTAAAGCGCACATTCCATTATCAGAAATGTTTGGATATGTAACTGACTTACGTTCATTTACTCAAGGGCGTGGAAACTACTCTATGAAGTTTGACCACTACGCTGAAGTGCCAAAAAGCATTGCTGAAAAAATCGTAAAAAACAACAGTTCAGAAAATTAATTGTTGCTTTTATAGACAGATTGAATTAGAATATAATTGAAATCTTATAAATAGGAGGAATTAGAAAAATGGCTAAAGAAAAATTTGACCGTTCGAAAACGCATGTTAACATTGGAACAATTGGACACGTAGACCACGGTAAAACAACTTTAACTGCTGCTATTACAAACGTATTAGCAAAAGAAGGTATGGCACAAGCACAAGCTTACGACCAAATTGATGGTGCGCCAGAAGAAAAAGAACGTGGAATTACTATTAACACTGCTCACGTTGAGTACCAAACAGTAAATCGTCACTACGCTCACGTAGACTGCCCAGGTCACGCTGACTACGTTAAAAACATGATTACTGGTGCTGCTCAAATGGACGGAGCTATCTTAGTAGTTGCTGCATCTGATGGACCTATGCCTCAGACTCGTGAGCACATCTTATTAGCTCGTCAGGTAGGGGTTCCTTACATCGTTGTATTCTTAAACAAATGTGACATGGTTGATGACGAAGAGTTAATCGACTTAGTTGAAATGGAAGTTCGTGAATTATTAAGCGAATACGGATTCGATGGAGACAACGCTCCAGTTATCCGTGGTTCAGCATTAAAAGCTCTTGAAGGAGACGAAAAATATGTTGGTGCTATTAAAGAACTTATGGCTGCTGTTGATGAATTCATCCCAGATCCAGTTCGTGACACTGACAAACCATTCTTAATGTCTGTAGAAGACGTTATGACAATTACTGGACGTGGAACAGTTGCTACTGGACGTGTTGAGCGTGGGGTAGTTAAATTAGGAGAAGAAGTTGAAATCGTAGGTATTCACGAAACTCAAAAAACAGTTATTACTGGATTAGAAATGTTCCGTAAACAATTAGACTTCGCTGAGTCTGGAGACAACATCGGTGCATTATTACGTGGTATTAACCGTGAACAAATCCAACGTGGACAAGTATTAGCTAAACCTGGAACAGTTAACCCACACACTAAATTCAAAGCTCAAGTGTATGTTTTAACTAAAGAAGAAGGTGGACGTCACACTCCATTCGTATCTAACTATCGTCCTCAGTTCTACTTCCGTACAACTGACGTAACTGGTGTTATTACATTACCAGAAGGTACTGACATGGTTATGCCTGGAGATAACGTAGAAATGACTGTTGAATTGATCGCTCCAATCGCTATCGAAAACAACACTAAATTCTCTATCCGTGAAGGTGGACGTACAGTAGGTTCAGGTAACGTTATCGAAGTTATCGAATAATTTAGTAATTAAGGTTACAAATTTAATTTGTAGCCTTTTTTGTTGCATTATATAAGAAAGAAGCATATAATTAATATGTCATGACAGGGGTGCCTTTTGGCTGAGATATGAATTTCATAAACTCTTATGACCTGATCTAGTTAATGCTAGCGTAGGAAGTCATCACCATCGTATACTAGAATTTAGTAATACTAAGGTTAACTTACTTACGCCTCATGGAGGTGTTTTTTTATGAATCAAAAAACTAGAACGTATGTGTTTATTGCAATGTATGCATCTTTATCCGTTTTGTTTAACTTTTTAACACAATTTTTGCCACACATGGTAAATGGTGGTACGGTTGATTTAGGTGTAATTCCAATTTTTATTGCAAGTTATCATCTTGGTTGGAAAAAAGGTGTATGGACAGGTATTTTTACGTGGTTGCTTGGTTTAGTGTTTGGTATGAATCGATATATGGTTTCTCCACTTCAAATTTTATTCGATTATGTCATTCCAATTGTTGTACCAGGGATTGCATCATGTATACCTAGTATAAAGATAAAAGAATTACATATATCAAATATATATACTGGAGTTTTTGTTACAATGTTTCTTAAATATAGCTCACATGTATTAGCTGGTGTATATTTCTGGTTTCCAGAAGGAAGTGCAGCAGGAAGTATCGCAGCTTGGATATATTCCGCATGGACGTATAATTTAGGTTATAACGTATTAACATTACTGGCTTGTTTCATAATTATCCCAATTTTAATTCAGTCATTACAAAGAGTTGAACAAAAAACATTTACTTATGTGAAATAAAATAATGCGCTATGGATGAGTAAAATTTGTCCATAGTTTTTTAATATTTATCACAATGGCAACGTATATCAGTGTGTCATTTAGAAAAATTTTTTAAAGTTTGTGTTTATATAAAATTTGAAATAAGTTGATAAATAAGCACTATTTTGTATGATTATGATTTAAATCTAATAATAAGGAGATGGTGTAAAATAAAGAAAAAAAGTGTAAAAAAAGTACTTGAAGTATTGATTTAATTATGATAAAATACAAAGGTGACCGCGAGGACATGCGAGGTTGCTGACCCACTGAAATACGTTGTCATGAACGGCGTGGTCAGGGAATTCGCATCGAGCGAGTCTATAAACAATATAGACGAAAGGAGATTTATTCATGGCAAAAAACAGCGTTAGAATTCGCTTAAAAGCCTACGAACACAGAATCTTAGATGCATCTGCTGAAAAGATTGTTCAGGCAGCACAAAATCACGGTGCTAAAAAAATTGTTGGACCTGTACCTCTTCCAACTGAAAAGCAAGTAGTAACAGTCTTGCGTGCGGTACACAAATACAAAGACTCTCGTGAACAATTCGAGATCAGAACTCACAAACGTTTAATTGAGATTGTCGGACCTACTGCAGAGACAATCGACTCATTGAGTCGTTTAGAACTGCCAAGTGGTGTTGACATCGAAATTAAGCTGTAATGGAGGTGACATCATGAAAGGTATTCTAGGACGTAAGCTTGGAATGACACAGGTATTTACGGAAGATGGTATTTTGATTCCGGTAACTGTTGTTGAAGCTACACCAAACGTAGTGTTACAGAAAAAAACAGTGGAAAACGATGGATACGAAGCTGTGCAATTAGGATTTGAAGATGTAAAAGAAAAACGCAGTACAAAAGCTAACATCGGACATGCTGCGAAAGCAAATACAACTCCAAAACGTTTTGCTCAAGAAATTCGTGACTGTGAATTAGATGTTAATTTAGGTGACGAAGTAAAAGTTGACATTTTCTCAGCTGGAGAAAAAGTTGATGTTATTGGAACAAGCAAAGGTAAAGGGTTCATGGGTACAATTGTTCGTAACAACGCAACAATCGGTCCTAAGAGCCACGGTTCTGGACATCACAGACACATCGGTTCTCTTGCTACTAACGGGATTACATCTCGTCAAGGTAAAATTTTAAAAGGAACTGTAATGGCTGGTCAAGAAGGTGGATACAGAACTACTAACCAAAACTTGACAATTATCAAAGTTGATGTAGAAAACAACTACTTATTAATCAAAGGAAACGTGCCTGGTCCTAAACGTGGAATGGTAATGGTACGTACTGCTAAATGTTCTAAAGGAAACGTTGAACCTGTGACTTTAGTAGATTACACAAAAGAGGAGGAATAAAAGATGCCTAAGATGGTCGTATTAAACCAAGCTGGTAAAGAGTTACACGAGATTACTCTTGCCGATACAGT
Organism: uncultured Eubacterium sp.; assembly: GCA_904395785.1. Taxonomy (GTDB): domain Bacteria; phylum Bacillota_I; class Bacilli_A; order Erysipelotrichales; family Erysipelotrichaceae; genus Amedibacterium. The sequence continues at coordinate 24,595 of CAJFOG010000131.1, forward strand.
ATTCGGCATCGAACCAAATCAGCAATGTATCTTCGATGCTATCGTTATGCAACGTGCTAGCATGCGTCAAGGAACTCACGACACTAAAACTCGTACTGAGGTAAGTGGTGGTGGACGTAAACCATGGCGTCAAAAAGGAACTGGACGTGCTCGTCAAGGTTCTATCCGTGCTACACAATGGAGAGGTGGAGGGATTGTTTTCGGTCCTACTCCAAGAAAATACGGATACAAGCTGAACAAAAAAGTTCGTCGTCTAGCATTAAAATCAGTGTTATCTGAAAAAGTGTTAGAAAACGCTATGAGCGTTGTTGATAAATTTGAATTGGAAGCACCAAAAACAAAAGCTTTCAACGAAATTATCGCTAATCTGGAAGCACCTAAGAAAACATTATTTGTTGTTTCTGCAGGTGAAGATTTTGAGAACGCATTCTTGAGTATGCGTAACATCCCAACTATGATGATGTTAACAGCTGATGGGTTGAATGTTTACGATATCGTAAATGCTAACAAAATCGTCTTTACAGAAGCTGCTGTGAAAGATGTTGAGGAGGCACTTGCATAATGAATAACTATAAAGACATTATTATCCGTCCTATCATTACTGAAAAAACAATGAGATATATGGACGAAGACAACAAAGTGACTTTCGAAGTAAAAAAAGGAGCAAACAAAACATTAATCAAACAAGCTGTTGAAAGTGTGTTTGGTGTTGATGTTGTTTCTGTAAACGTAGTGAACGTAAAACCAAAAACTAAAAGAATGGGTCGCTATGTTGGTAAAACAAAAGCTATTCGTAAAGCTTATGTTAAAATTGCAGCTGGACAAGATATTAACTTATTTGGAGAAACAGCTGAATAAAAAATCAGGAAGAAGAAACGCTATTTCCTGAATAAATATTGCGTAAGGAGGACATTTAAAAATGCCAATTAAAAAGTATAAACCGACTACTCCAGGTCGTCGTGGTATGACAAGCTTATCTCGTGAAGAGATTACAGCAAATAAACCAGAAAAATCATTATTAGCACCTTTAAATGGAAAAGGTGGACGTAACAACAATGGACGTATTACTACTCGTCACCAAGGTGGTGGACACAAACGTGCTTACCGTATCATCGACTTCAAACGTAATAAAGATGGTATCCCTGCTCGTGTAGCTACAATCGAGTACGATCCAAACCGTTCTGCAAACATCGCGTTATTAAACTATGCAGATGGTGAAAAACGTTACATCATTGCACCTAAAGGTTTAACTGTAGGTATGACAGTTACTTCAGGTAAAGGTTCTGACATTAAAGTTGGAAACGCAATGGAATTGAAAGATATCCCAGAAGGTACTTTCATTCACAACATTGAATTAAAACCTGGAAAAGGTGGACAGATGGCTCGTTCTGCTGGTACATCTGCACAAATTTTAGGTATTGAAGAAAAATATACTACAATCCGTTTAGCTTCTGGTGAAGTTCGTAAAGTTTTATCTAACTGTCGTGCAACTATCGGACAAGTAGGTAACGAAGATCACAGCTTAGTAAATTATGGTAAAGCTGGACGTAACCGTTGGAGAGGTATTCGTCCTACAGTTCGTGGTTCTGTTATGAACCCTAACGATCACCCTCATGGTGGTGGGGAAGGACGTACACCAATCGGACGTAAATCTCCAATGACTCCTTGGGGTAAAAAAGCTATGGGTGTGAAAACTCGTAAAGTTAAAAAAGCATCTACGAAATTAATCGTTCGTCGTCGTAACGGTAAATAAGACAAAGGAGGAAATGAAGCATGAGTCGTAGTTTAAAAAAAGGCCCATTCTGTGATGACCACTTAATGAAAAAAGTGGAAGCATTGAATGCAGCTGGTAAAAAACAAGTGATTAAAACTTGGTCACGTCGTTCAACAATTTTCCCTCAGTTTGTAGAACACACATTTGCCGTTTACAACGGGAAAGAACATCTACCAGTTTATGTAACAGAAGACATGGTAGGTCACAAACTTGGTGAATTCGTTCCAACACGTAAATACACTGGTCATGACGATGACAAAAAAGCTAAGAGATAAGGAGGAAACGTTAGATGGAAGTAAAAGCAACAGCAAAAACATTACGTATCCCGCCTAGAAAAGCTCGTATTGTTATTGACTTAATTCGTGGGAAAGACGTAGCTGAAGCAGCTGCAATCTTAAAATTTACACCAAATGTAGCAGCTGAATCTATTTCTAAAGTATTAAAATCTGCAGTAGCAAATGCAGTAAACAACAACGAAATGAATGAAGATAAATTATACGTTAAAGCATGTTATGCTAATGAAGGTGTTACATTAAAGCGTTTCATGCCACGTGCAAAAGGATCTGCAAGTGCAATCCACAAACGTACAAGCCACATTACAATCGTGGTTGACGAGCGTTAGTAAGGAGGTAGCTCATGGGACAGAAAGTTAGTCCAATCGGATTACGTGTCGGTGTTATCCGTGACTGGGAATCCAGATGGTATGCTGGCAAAGATTATGCCGATTTATTACTAGAAGACGTAAAAATCCGTGAATTTTTATTCGCTGAATTAAAAGCAGCTTCAGTTTCAAGAATCGAAATTGAACGTGCTAAAAACCGTGTTGAGATCATGATTCGTACAGCTCGTCCTGGTGTGATTATCGGTACAAACGGTGAAAACATTGAAAACTTGAAAAAGAAATTAGAAAAATTAACATCTGGTAAAAACGTTTATGTTAAAGTATTAGAAATTGCTAATCCAGATTTAGATGCAAAATTAGTTGCACGTAGCATTGCTGATCAATTAGAACAGCGTGCAAGTTTCCGTACTGCTCAGAAAAAAGCTATTCAAAGAACTATGCGTGCTGGTGCAAAAGGTATTAAAACTGCAGTATCAGGTCGTTTAGGTGGTGCTGATATGGCTCGTACAGAAGGGTACAGTGAAGGTGTTGTTCCTTTACATACACTACGTGCTGATATCGATTACGCTTGGGAAGAAGCTCACACTACTTACGGACGCTTAGGTGTTAAAGTATGGATTTGCCGTGGTGAAGTATTACCAGGACAAATGGTACAAGAGCCAGAAGCTCCAAAAAACAATGGAAACGACAAACGTCGTAACCGTCGTGGAAACCGTGGTGGAAACAAAAACAACAGAAGAGAAAACACTGCGACTGCAAGTGCTCCAAAAGCGGAAGGAGGAAACTAATTTATGTTAATGCCTAAAAGAACAAAATATAGAAGACCTCACCGTTTAAGCTACGAAGGACGTGCAAAAGCAGGTCGTGATGTATCTTTTGGTGAATATGGTTTAATGGCTGATACTGGTGCTTACGTAAGTAACCGTCAGATTGAAGCGGCTCGTATTGCGATGACACGTTATATGAAACGTGGTGGTAAAGTATGGATTCGTATTTTCCCTCACATGGCAAGAACGAAAAAACCTCTAGAAGTACGTATGGGTTCTGGTAAAGGTGCTCCAGAAGGATGGGTAGCAGTAGTTAAACCAGGACGTGTAATGTTTGAAATCGCTGGTGTATCTGAAGAAGTAGCACGTGAAGCATTCCGTTTAGCTTCTCACAAATTACCAGTTAAGACTAAATTTGTTGTTAGAAAAGGAGAAGAGTAATATGACAGCGAAAGAGATCAGAGAAAAAAGTAATACTGAGATTTTAGCAGAGATCGAAGCGCTTAAAGATGAACTTTTTAATCTTCGTTTCCAACAAGCAACTGGACAGTTGACTAACACAGCTCGTTTAAAAGCTGTTAAAAAGGATATTGCCCGTATGAAAACCGTATTGACTGAGCGCGAGCTTAGCAATCAGGATTAAGGAGGATCACTAAGCTATGGAAAGATCTAACCGTAAAGTATATCGTGGAACTGTTGTTTCAGATAAAATGGATAAAACGATCACTGTAATCGTTGAAACTAAAAAAACACACCCATTATATGGAAAACGTGTAAAATATTCTAAGAAGTTTAAAGCTCATGATGAAAACAATGAAGCTAGAATTGGAGATAAAGTTGAAATTATGGAAACTCGTCCATTATCAGCTACAAAACGTTTCCGTCTAGTGAAAATTGTTGAAAAAGCTGTTCAGCTGTAATCGCTAGGAGGTAGACATTCATGATCCAGAATGAAAGTAGATTACGCGTCGCTGATAACACTGGAGCTAAAGAAGTTTTAGTTATCCGTTGTTTAGGTGGTAGCGTTCGTAAGTTTTCAAACATCGGGGATATCGTTGTCTGTACTGTAAAGCAGGCTGCTCCTGGTGGAACTGTTAAAAAAGGTGATGTTGTAAAAGGTGTAATTGTACGTACAAAACGTGGAATTCGCCGTGAAAACGGAACTTACATCAAATTTGATGATAACGCAGTTGTTTTAATTAAAGACGATAAAACACCACGTGGAACTCGTATTTTCGGACCTGTGGCAAGAGAGTTACGTGACAAAGACTTTATGAAAATCGTGTCTTTGGCACCAGAAGTACTATAAGGAGGTGTCTTTGTGAAAATCAAAAAAGGTGATAAAGTTCAGGTTATTGCAGGAGCTTACAAGGGCACTGTTGCTGAAGTAATTAAAGTTTTACCAAAACAAAACAAAGTTATTGTTGAAGGTGTTAATGTTGTTAAAAAACACATGAAACCAACACAAGTAAATCCAGATGGTGGAATTATTGAAAAAGAAGCACCAATCCATGTTTCAAATGTAATGGCATACGATGAAAAAGCGAAAAAAGCTAGTCGTGTTGGATTTGAAATCAAAGAAGATAAAAAAGGCAACAAAGTAAAAGTTCGCGTCTACAAAAAAACTGGCGCAGAAGTTAAGTAAGGAGGTTAAAGGATGAACCGCCTAAATCAAAAATACAAAGAGGTAGTAATGCCAAACTTAATGAAAAAGTTTGATTACAAATCAGTAATGGAAGTACCTCGTGTAGAAAAAATTGTTATTAACATGGGGATTGGAGAAGCAATTTCTAACCCAAAAGTTTTAGATGAAGCTGTAGCAGAGTTAGCACAAATTACAGGGCAAGCACCAGTAATTACAAAAGCTAAAAAATCTATCGCTAACTTCAAGTTACGTGAAGGTATGCCAATTGGATGTAAAGTAACTTTACGTAAAGAAAAAATGTATGATTTCTTAGATAAATTAATGAACATTTCATTACCACGTGTACGTGACTTCCGTGGAGTATCTGATACTTCTTTTGATGGACGTGGAAACTACACATTAGGTGTGAAAGAACAATTAATTTTCCCTGAAATTAACTACGATAAAGTAAACAAAGTACGTGGTATGGATATTGTTATCGTTACTACTGCAAACACTAACGAAGAAGCTAAGGCATTACTAGAAGAATTAGGTATGCCTTTCAAGAAATAGGAGGACTTAGAATATGGCAAAGAAAGCAATGATTATTAAATCAAAACGTCCTCAAAAGTTCAAAGTGCGTGAGTACACACGTTGTGAACGTTGTGGCCGTCCTCACTCAGTTTTACGTAAATACAAACTATGCCGTATTTGCTTCCGTGAATTAGCTTACAAAGGGCAAATTCCGGGTGTAAAAAAGGCAAGTTGGTAATCAGATAGGAGGAATACAGTCATGATGATAATGACAGATCCGATTGCAGATATGCTAACTAGAATTCGTAACGCAGTACAAGCTCGTCACGATGTTGTAGAAGTTCCTGCAAATAAAGAAAAAGTTGCAATCGCAAAAATTTTAAAAGAAGAAGGGTTCATTACAAACTACTCTGTTGATGGAGATGTTAAAAAAGTAATTACTATTACTTTAAAATATGGACCAAATAATGAAAAAGTAATCAATGGATTAAGAAGAATCTCAAAACCTGGATTACGTGCTTATGCGAAAGTGGATTCAATCCCTCGAGTATTAAACGGTTTAGGAATTGCGATTATCTCTACATCTCATGGATTAATGACAGATAAAGAAGCTAAAGCAAAACACGTTGGTGGCGAAGTAATCGCCTACGTGTGGTAGTATAAAGCTATAACGGAGGTAAGAAAATGTCACGTATCGGTAATAAAGCGATTACCATTCCTGCTGGCGTTGAAGTAACAATTGCTGCTGGGAATGAGGTGACTGTTAAAGGTCCTAAAGGAACTTTAACTCGTCAATTCAACTCTGATTTAATGATCAAAGTGGAAGAGAATGTATTAACAGTTGCTCGTCCAAACGAAGAAAAACACACAAAACAATTACACGGAACAACTCGTGCTTTATTAGCAAACATGGTTGAAGGTGTAAGTGCTGGATATACAAAAGAATTGGAACTTGTTGGTATTGGGTTCCGTGCTGCTGTTAGCGGTAAAAAATTAACTTTAAACGTTGGGTACTCTCACCCAGTTGAGTTTACAGTTGAAGAAGGATTAGAAGTTGCTTGTCCTTCTGCAACAGCGATTACAGTTTCAGGAATTGACAAACAACGTGTTGGTGAATTCGCTGCAAATGTACGTGCTGTTAGAAAACCAGAACCTTACAAAGGAAAAGGTATTCGCTACAAAGGTGAACATGTCCGTCGTAAGGAAGGTAAAACAGCTGGTAAGAAATAGTGGGAAAGGAGAAATTGAACAATGCTTAAGAAAGTATCTAGAAATGATAAGCGTTTACGCCGTCACGTGCGTGTTCGTACCAAAATCAGCGGTACTCCTGAATGTCCCCGCCTGAACGTATTCCGTTCAAACAGCCACATTCACGCACAAATTATTGATGACGTTAATGGACACACATTAGTTGCGGCTAGTAGTGTTGATATGAAATTAGAAAACGGTGGAAATGTAGAAGCTGCTAAGACAGTTGGAACTGAAATTGCGAAACGTGCAATGGAAAAAAACATTACATCTGTAGTATTTGACCGTGGAGGATACATCTACACAGGTCGTGTTAAGGCTTTAGCTGATGCAGCAAGAGAAGCCGGATTGAAATTTTAGGAGGTTATGCGAATGGAACGTAAACCAAGAAGAGACCGCGAACGTGAAAAAGAATTCGAAGAACACGTGGTTAGCATTAACCGTGTAACTAAAGTAGTAAAAGGTGGACGTCGTTTCCGTTTTGCTGCATTGGTTGTAATCGGTGATAAAAAAGGACGCGTTGGATTCGGAACTGGAAAAGCAAATGAGGTTCCTGATGCAATTAAAAAAGCAGTTGAAGACGCTAAGAAAAACGTATTTACAGTACCTATCGTTGGAACTACAATTCCTCACGAAATTACTGGAACTTACGGGGCAGGACAAATTTTCCTTCGTCCAGCTGCAGAAGGTACTGGAGTTATCGCTGGTGGACCAGTTCGTGCTGTACTAGAACTTGCTGGTGTTAACGATATTCTTTCTAAATGTTTAGGAAGTCGTACTCCAATCAACATGGTTCGTGCTACAATCACAGCTTTAAAAGAGCTAAAAACTATTGAAGAAATTGCTCGTCTCCGTGGCAAAAAACCAGAAGAAATTCGCGGTTAACAGGAGGTTTAGAACATGAAATTACATGAAATGAAATATACAGAAGGTGCTCGTAAAAAAGCTTTCCGCGTTGGGCGTGGGCACGCTTCTGGTAATGGTAAAACAGCAGGTAAAGGTCATAAAGGACAAAACGCTAGATCAGGTGGAGGAGTTCGCTTAGGATTTGAAGGTGGACAAACACCATTAGCAAGACGTTTACCTAAACGTGGATTTACAAACTTCACTCGTAAAGAATATGCAATCGTAAATGTAGCATCTTTAAACCGTTTTGAAGATGGTACTGAAGTAACTCCAGAATTACTAATCGAATGTGGTTTAGTGAAGAAAGAATTGGATGGTATCAAAATTTTAGGCGAAGGTGAATTAGAAAAGAAATTAACTGTAAAAGCTAAAAAATTCTCTAAATCAGCTTTAGCTTCTATTGAAAAAGCAGGCGGAAAAGCAGAGGTTATCTAATATGCTTAAAAAGATATCCAGCATGTTTAAAAATAAAGATATTCGTTCTCGAATACTATTTACATTAGCTATGCTGTTTATCTTCCGCTTTGGTGCTGCTATCACTGTTCCAGGAGTTGATATGAGCGCAATGACGAACGCAACAGGCAACTCATTGTTCGAGATGATCAATCTCCTTGGAGGTGGTGGTCTTGAACAGTTGTCTGTTTTTGCTTTAGGAGTAGGTCCTTATATTACTGCATCCATTATTATTCAATTATTATCAATGGATGTAATTCCTGCTTTGACAGAATTGTCTAAAGGAGGAGCTTCTGGGAAAAAACAGATTGATCGTTATACACGTTACCTGGCTGTAGTATTAAGCTTCATCCAGGCTTCAACGCTAATATATGGGTTTTCAAAGGCGTATCCATCATTACTATCTGATGGATCTAGTATAGCGACAATTTTATATATAGCAACTGTTCTTACTGGTGGAAGTATGTTCTTGCTTTGGATAGGAGACCGCATTACAATGAAAGGAATTGGTAATGGGGTTTCTATGCTTATATGCGCAGGGATTGTTTCAAGAATGCCTCATCAGTTTATGACTGCTTGGAATTCATTAATTGGAACAACAGCTAATGTATCTGTAAATGGGGTACTAGCTTTTACTGGTTTTATCTTTAGTTATTTATTGATTATCATTTTCGTTGTGTTTATGCAAACAGCAGAACGAAAAATTCCAATTCAATATACATCAAGTTCTATTACAACTAGAAAAAAAGATATGACATATTTACCTTTAAAAATAAATTCAGCTGGGGTAATTCCTGTTATTTTTGCTTCTGCAATTATGGTTGCACCACTTACAATTTGTCAAATGGTAACAAATGCAAGTTGGGTGAAAACATTGGAAACATATTTAGGTATGAAAACTCCAGTTAGCCTTATGATTTATGTTGTATTAATCTTATTATTTACTTTCTTTTATACAAAACTTCAAGTTGATCCTGAAAAAATAGCGGAAAATTTAGGTAAGTCAGGGACATATATACCTGGTGTAAGACCGGGAAGTGAAACAAAAGTTTATATAAATAAAGTGTTAAATAGAATTACAGTGTTAGGTGCTATCGGATTAGCATTTATTGCGGTATTACCACATGCACTTCCATTATTTACATCATTACCACAATCTATGGGTATTGGTGGTACTGGTGTTATCATTGTGGTTGGTGTAGCAATGGAAACTGTAAAACAAATTGAAGGAAGAATGACACAGAAATCTTATCGTGGATTTCTACAAAGATAGTAGGTGTATAAAATGAATATTCTAATTATGGGTGGACCTGGTGCTGGAAAAGGTACTATGTCTGCAAAAATTGTAGAAAAATTTAATGTAAACCATATTTCAACTGGAGATATTTTCAGAAGTGAAATTGGAAATGGTACTGCACTTGGGTTAGAAGCAAAAAGCTATATGGATAAAGGATTATTAGTTCCAGATGAGCTTGTAAATAACATGGTAAAGAGTTATTTAGAAAACCTTGAAGATAAAAAGAATGGTTTTTTATTAGATGGATACCCAAGAACATTAGATCAAGCAAAAGCTTTTGATGCATTAGCTGGTGATGGCGAATTAGCAATTGATAAAGTTATTGCAATGGAAATTGATTTTGATGTATTGGCAGGAAGAATCACTGGTCGTCGTATTTGTAAAGATTGTGGAGAAATTTATCATATCGCATCAAAGCCTTCATCTGTTGAAGGAAAGTGTGATAAATGTGATGGAGAACTTTACCAAAGAAAAGATGATACAGTAGAAAGTTTAACTGTTCGTTTAGATGAATATAGTAAACAAACAGAACCTGTTCTTGCGTACTATGAAGAAAAAGGTATCGTAAGAAAAATTAATGCTGATCAACCAATCGACAATGTTTGGAATGATGTTTTAACTGCTTTGGAGGATTAAAATGATTGTATCCAAAACGGATCAAGAGTTGACATATATGAAAAAAGCAGGTATAATTGTTGCGCTTGCACATCGTGCAGCGCAATCAGTTATACGCCCTGGAATTACCACTAAACAAATAAATGAAGTTGTGGAAAAAACAATTTTAGAAAATGGCGGTATACCGTCATTTAAAGGTTTATACGGTTTTCCAGCAGCAGCTTGTATATCTGTAAATTCTGTCATGGCTCATGGTATTCCTGATGATACTATATTACATGACGGAGACATTGTTTCAGTAGATATTGGTGCCTGTTATCAGGGATATCATGGTGATTCAGCATGGACTTATGCTGTTGGTAATATTAGCGAGGATGCTAAATCCTTACTGAACATTTGCGAAAAATCTTTATACGAAGGTTTAAAAATGGCAAAAGCTGGCAATCATTTAACTGATATATCTCATGCGATTGGAGAATTTGTTTTTAGTAATGGATACTCTATGCCAAGAGATTATGCAGGACATGGTATTGGGACTTCAGTACATGAAGAACCAGCTGTTCCAAATTTCGGCCCGGCAGGACAAGGAATCCTACTTAAAGAAGGAATGACTTTTGCTGTAGAACCTATGGTTTTTGCAGGGAGGCCACAAACACGATCATTGCCTGATGGTTTTGGCATTGCTACGCGTGATGGAAAGCTCAGCGCACATTTTGAACATACGATCGTAATTACAAAAGACGGGTATGAAATACTTACGAAAGTTTAAAGAGGAGGAGCACTCAAATAATGGGTAAACAAGATGTTATTGAAATTGATGGAGTAATTACTGATACTCTACCAAATGCAATGTTTAAAGTGAAATTGCCTAATGGACACGAAATTCTGGCTCACGTTTCTGGTAAAATCCGTATGCATTACATCCGCATTTTACCAGGGGATCGTGTTACCGTTGAAATTTCACCTTATGATTTAACACGTGGGCGTATTACGTTCCGACACAAATAGTCGGTAATAAGGAGGAAAACGCATGAAAGTAAGACCATCTGTCAAACCAATATGCGATAAGTGCCGCATTATCAAACGTAAAGGCCGTGTCATGGTTATTTGCGAAAATCCAAAACACAAACAAAGACAGGGAAACTAATGGAGGTGTAATGTAAAATGGCTCGTATTGCAGGTGTTGATTTACCACGCGATAAACGCGTTGTAGTATCATTAACTTATATTTATGGAATTGGCCGCACAACGGCGGAAAAAATTCTTGCAACAACAGGAATTAGCGAAGATATTCGTGTTAAAGATTTAAATGATGATCAAGTAAACGCTATTCGTACTGAGATTGACAAAATCAAAGTAGAAGGTGATTTACGTCGTGAAGTTGCATTAAACATCAAACGTTTAATGGAAATCGGATGCTACCGTGGAATTCGTCACCGTAGAGGATTACCAGTTCGCGGTCAGCGTACTAAAACAAATGCTCGTACGCGTAAAGGTCCAGTTCGTACGGTAGCAAACAAAAAGAAATAGGACGATAGGAGGAAGTAAATAATGGCAAAAAATGTAAAAGCGGGCGCTCGTAAACGTAAAGCACGTAAGAATATTGCTCGTGGATGTGCACACATTCACTCAACTTTTAACAACACCATCGTTACTATTACTGACGAAAATGGAAACGCAGTAGCATGGTCAAGCGCTGGTGCATTAGGATTTAAAGGTTCTCGTAAATCTACACCATTTGCTGCTCAAATGGCAGGAGAAGCTGCTGGTAAAGCTGCAATGGAAAATGGAATGAAAACTGTATCTGTTAACGTTAAAGGTCCAGGGCCTGGACGTGAAGCAGCTGTAAGAGCATTACAGGTTGCTGGATTAGAAATTACAATGATTAATGATGTAACTCCTATTCCACACAACGGTTGTCGTCCACCTAAACGACCACGTGGTTAATCAAAAGCGTAATTGAGGAGGTATAATATGCAAAAATTCGAACGTGCACATTTTGAAATTAAAGAATACAATGATTCAGAACATTATGGTAAGTTTGTATTTGGACCTTTAGAGAGAGGGTTTGGTACAACTATTGGGAATGCACTAAGACGTGTTTTGCTCTCCTCTTTACCGGGAGCTGCCGTATTCTCAATCAAAGTTGATGGTGTTTATCATGAATTTACATCTATCCCTGGGGTTGTAGAAGATGTAACGGCAATCATTTTAAATATCAAAACTCTTGTTATGAAAATTCAAGATGATGAAGTTTATACTTTAAGAATTTCTAAACAAGGGCCTGGGGCTGTTAAGGGTGAAGACATTATTTGTCCTGAAGGTGTTGAAATTTTAAGTAAAGACCTTCATATCTGTACATTAGAAGAAGGTGGTTCATTAGAAATGGAACTACAGGCACGTGTTGGACGTGGTTATGTAAGTGCTGATACTAATAAGCAGTTATATCAAACACCAAATCAGCCTTTAGGAATCATTTATACGGATTCAATTTACACACCAATTGAAAAAGTATCTTATACTGTTGATCCTGCTCGTGTTGGGCAAGATGCAAACTATGATAAAGTTACTTTAGAAGTATGGAGTGATTCTTCAATTAGTCCTGCAGAATCCGTAGCCCTTGCTTCTAAAATCTTAATTGATCATTTAGGGCTTCTGACTAATGTACATGAAGCAGTAAATGAAATGGAATCTGTAATGAAGGAAGCTCAGGGTGAAGTACAAAATAAAGGACTTGTTATGATGATTGAGGATCTTGACTTATCTGTTCGTTCATACAACTGTTTAAAACGTGCTGGTATTCAAACTGTTGAAGAATTAACGCAAAGAACAGAAGACGAAATGATGAGAGTAAGAAACTTAGGTAAAAAATCATTAAAAGAAGTTAAAGATAAGATTTATGACTTAGGATTAAGTTTTAAATCATATGAATAAATGTAACGAAGGAGGCTACTACCAATGTGGAATCGTAAATTAGGACGTAAAGCTGACCACCGTAAAGCTTTATTACGTAACATGGCTACATCTGTGATCGCTTATGGTCAGATTGAAACTACAGAGATGAAAGCAAAAGAACTTCGTACTGTTGTTGACGAATTGATCACTTTAGCTAAACGCGGTGACTTACACGCTCGTCGTCAAGCTGCAGCTTATGTACGTGACATCGTTGTTGATGAAACTACTGGACAAACAGCATTACAAAAATTATTTAATGAAATAGGTCCAGCTTACAAAGACCGTAATGGTGGATATACAAGAGTTATCAAAACAAGAGTACGTCGTGGAGATGCTTCTCCTATGGCAATCATTGAATTGGTAAAATAAAAGCATCGAATGATGCTTTTTTATATTTTTAGTGTGTTTTTTTCCAGTTTATGATAAAATATGAAAAAGAAATAGGTGATAAAATGAGTTTAATTCAAGAAATGGAATTGTATGCAAAAGAACATAATGTTCCAATCATGCAAAAAGATGGTGTACATTTTTTATGTGATTTTATAAACGAACATAAATGTACTCGTATTTTAGAGATTGGTAGTGCAATTGGATATTCAGCTATTTGTATGGCGATGTTAGCTAATAATTTGCATATAACTACAATTGAACGTGATAAAGTACGTTATCAAAAAGCAGTGGAATATGTTAATAAAAGTGGATTAAGTTCTCAAATTCATATTATTCATGGAGATGCGCTTGATATGGATATAGATGGCATGTTCGATTTATTATTTATTGATGCAGCAAAAGCACAATATATTAAGTTTTTTGAAAAATATGAAAAAAATGTTAAAAAAAATGGTTATATTATAACTGATAACTTGAGTTTTCATGGATTTGTGGAAAATAAAGATTTAGTAAAGAGTAAGAACTTAAGACAATTAGTCGGAAAGATTCAAAGATTTATAGACTATCTACAAAACAGAGCTGATTATGATACTATTTTTTTAGAAAAAGGCGATGGTATAGGAATCAGTAGAAAAAAATAGTTTGTATGTATCATTTTTAATTTTTTGTGATAAAATAAAGTAAAGGAAGTGATGATATATGAAAAAGTTAATACCAATTTTAGCACTAGCTGCAGGGGCTGCTGCTTTTGTAGCATACAAAATGAAAAAAGATGAGAAAAAAGTTATGGAATTAGATGAAGGGCTATTATACGATGATGAAGATACTATTGAGGAATCGTTAATTAGCGAACCGCAAACAGTAGGTGGTATGGAAAATGAATACATTTCAACAGACTCTACTGATACAGAACAAGCAATTTTATTGTATGATGATCAATATAAAAATTTATCTCAGACGAAAGTAGAAGAAATAAAAAAACACTATGAAGAATCTCTTGAGAAGTTGGCTGTAGAAGGTGATGTACACGAAAACGAAAGACCGATTGAACATACAGTAACATTTCTAGATAAAGTAAATCAAGAGGCATTCAAACATGCTGTAGTAAATAGAGGCTTTGTGATTTCAGTAAATGAACAAGATGATAAAGTTCTTAATATATTGCATATCTCAGCTGTAAATAGCCCTAAATTGCTTGATAATATTTTATTTTTAAATAATGAAGCTTTAGCACACCACGGAGTTTACAGCGGATGGAAAACAAAAGTAATGTACTAAAGGTGTAAATAACACCTTTTTTTGTATTGTTTAATTGTGCTAAAGTTATATTCGTTGTATAATTAAACAAGAAATTTAAGAGGTGATATGCTTGACAAAAATAAAAGTAAAAGATTTAGCATTTAGTTATGATAATGAAAAAAACGCTGTAAATAACGTTTCATTTGAGATAAAGGCAGGTTCTTATACTACAATTATTGGACATAACGGAAGTGGAAAAAGTACGATCGCTAAATTATTAATAGGATTATTAGAAGCAAACAATGGAGATATTTTCATTGATAATATGAAACTAAGTGAAGAAACTGTTTATGATATAAGAAATAAAGTAGGAATCGTATTTCAAAATCCAGATAATCAATTTATTGGATCAACTGTTGCGGATGATATAGCATTTGGATTAGAAAACCATCAAATACCTTCTTATCAAATGCAAGAGATTATTGAAACATATGCTTCAAAAGTAAATATGTTGAAATTTTTAAATAATGAACCGACAAAATTATCAGGTGGACAAAAGCAACGAGTAGCAATTGCAGGTGTTCTTGCGATGCAACCAGAGATTATTATTTTTGATGAATCAACAAGTATGTTAGATCCCCAAGGAAAACAAGAAATTAACGCCTTAATTCAAGAAATACACGAAAAAAGTAATATGACAATTATATCTATTACACACGATATCGAAGAAGTAGCAAATTCAGATTATGTTATTGTAATGGACAAAGGAAATATAGTAATGGAAGGAACGCCAGATACAGTCTTATTACATGAAGATGAATTAATAAAGTTACAGTTAGATATCCCATTTTCTTTAAAACTAATTCATCATTTGACTAAAGAGGGCATTCAGATTTCTCCACAAGTGGATATTAGAAAGGTGGTAGACACATTATGTCAATTGAATTCAAACAAGTAAGTCATATATATAATGCAGATACACCCTTTTCCTATGCAGCTTTAAAAGATGTTGATTTAACAATTAAACAAGGTAAAATAACTGCAATTATTGGAGAAACAGGAAGTGGAAAATCTACACTTGTACAACATTTAAATGCCCTGTTAACCCCTACTTCTGGTGAAATTCAAATACTAGATCAAAAGATTATAGCATCAGAAAAAATAAAAGATGTGAAAGTATTAAGAAAACAAGTAGGACTGGTATTTCAATTTCCAGAATATCAACTCTTTGAAGAATCTATTTTAAAAGATATTGCATTTGGTCCACAAAATTTTGGTGTAACTCAAGAAGAAGCAGAAAAAATTGCGAAAGATATGCTTGATTTAGTTGGGTTACCACAAGATTATTTAGAAAAATCACCATTTGATCTATCTGGTGGACAAAAAAGAAGAGTAGCAATTGCCGGTATTTTAGCAATGGATCCAAATGTTTTAGTATTAGATGAGCCAACAGCTGGACTAGATCCACAAGGGGCGAAAGATATGATGTCTCTATTTGTGAAAATGAATAAAGAGTATCATAAAACAGTATTAGTTGTGACACATGATATGGAACATGTACTTAACTACTGTGATGATGTGGTCGTAGTGAAAGATGGAAAAATTGTACAGACATGTGATGTGAAAGAATTTTTTCAATCAACGAAAATATTAGAGGAATTAAATATACAACCACCAATGGTAATCAAGGTAAGACAAATGTTACAGCAAAAAGGTTTTCAACTATCAGATACGATATTAGATATAGAGACACTTGCGAAACAAATAGCAGAAGAGGTAAACAGTAATGAATAATATTGCGTTAGGTAGATATGTGCCATTACATTCACCAATCCATCGAATGGATCCAAGAGCAAAAATACTAGCATTAATACTTGTAATGATTGCGATTTTTATTCCAACAGGATATATTGGATACGCGATTATAGGTATTTTTGTAGTTGGAACAGTATTGGCAGCGAAATTAAAATTAAATTTTTTATGGCGTTCATTAAAACCAATGATGTTTATGTTGTTTTTCTTATTAATCATTAATGTATTTGTTGTTAAGCAAGGAACAATATTATTTGAAATTTTCCAATTTAAAGTATATAGTGAAGCTATTTTTCAAACACTATATATTATGATACGATTAATTTTAATGATTTTCTTAACAACTATTCTAACTGCAACAACAAAACCATTAGAATTAACATTAGGAATTGAAGATTTATTAAAGCCATTTCAAAAACTTCATGTACCAGCACACGAAATCGCTATGATGATTTCTATTGCATTGCGTTTTATTCCAACATTAATCGAGGAGACACAACGTATTATGAAAGCACAGGCATCACGTGGTGTAGATTTTGACAATGGTAAATTTATAGAAAAAATAAAAGCGATGTTATCTCTAATTGTCCCATTATTTGTTTCTGCATTTCAAAGAGCAGAAGACTTAGCTTATGCTATGGAAGCAAGAGGTTATATACCAAATCGTCCAAGAACTAGATATAAGCAATTATCAATGAAATTTGCCGATAAGATGTTGATACTTGTTGCGTTCTTATTAGTTTTATGTATGGTGATATTAAATGTGTGGATATTATAGATATAAGGTAACGATTAGTTATGATGGAACAAATTATGGAGGATGGCAAAAACAACCAAATACAAATTCTATACAAGAAGAAATAGAATGTGTATTAAGTAAGATGTTGAAAGAAGACGTTATAATTACCGCTAGTGGAAGAACTGATGCGAAAGTTCATGCATTAGGACAAGTATTTCACTTTGATAGTAATAAACAACTAGAAGAAAACAATTGGAAGAAAGCATTAAATTCCTTGTTACCTCGTGATATTCGTGTGCAATCTGTGAAAGCAGTACATCAAGATTTTCACGCAAGATTCGATGCTGTGGAAAAACGATATGATTACTTAATCACAGATGATGTGGATAATCCTTTTGTGGAAAACTATATGGCAAAAGATACGAAACAGCTTGATGTAGCATATATGCAAGAATGTGCAAATGTATTTATTGGAACATATGATTTTACAAGTTTTACAAGTAATAAAATAGATCCAAGAAAACCAAGAGTAAAAACTATCTCAAAACTAGAAGTAGTGAAAGAAGGACGTAATATACGAATGATTTTTGTTGGTACAGGCTTTTTAAGATATATGGTAAGAATGATTTCACAAACACTGATAGAAGCTGGTAAACAACGTCTAACAAAAGAAGAAATAAAAGATATGTTAGATAGTAAAGATAAACATGCATGCCGTCATAAAGCACCACCGCAAGGATTATATTTAGTACATGTTCGATATAAAGATGATAAGTAATAGAGTCAGAATTTGGTAATTCTGACTTTTTATTTCATTGTATAAACTTTGCTTAATAGGTAAAAATTATGGTATAGTAAAGTAAAGGAAGTGAATTTTTATGCGTAAAACAAATTATCACACACATACAAAACGGTGTCATCATGCACAAGGAAGTGATGAGGAATATGTGTTAAGTGCAATACGAAATGGCTATGAAGAATTAGGATTTTCTGATCATACACCATGGAAATATGATAGCGACTTTGTGGCAAAGATGAGAATGAAAGATAGTGATTTTGATGAATATTATCAAAGTATTTTAACATTAAAGGAGAAATATAAAGATCAAATATCTATCAAAATAGGATTAGAATGTGAATACTTTCCAAAATATATGGATTGGTTAAAAGAGTTACTACAAACGTATCATTTAGATTATATTATATTTGGAAATCATTATTATAAAACAGATGAAGATCAAATTTACTTTGGAAGAAGATGTAAAGATGATGATATGTTGAAAGCATATATAGATGAAGCTATAGAAGGTATGAAAACAGGATTATATGCGTATTTGGCACATCCTGATTTATTTATGAGAGCAAAAGATGAATTTGATGATATTGCTAGAGCAGAATCTTATCGTTTATGTAAAGCTGCGAAAGAATTAGATGTAATATTGGAATACAATTTAGCAGGTGCTGAATATAATGATAAAGTAGGGAAATGTATGTATCCACATCCAGAGTTTTGGAAGATTGCTGCGAGTGTTGGGAATAAAGTAATTATAGGTGTAGATGCACATCATCCAAAAGCTTTAGAAACTGACAAATATAGAGATCAAGGGTTACAATTCCTTACAAACTTAGGAATTGAAATAGTAGATACAATACCATTTTTACAATATGATAAATAAAGGAATATGTATGTGGAAAAGTAATGTTTAAAATGGTGAAATTTCGATATTTATATTGACATTATAAGGGTTTGATTATAAACTATTAAATAGGCACTTATGCCTTTGTAGCCCCGGAAACTACATAGGAAAGGAAGTAAAAATATGCGCCAAACAACATTTACAAAACCTGCTGAAGTAGAACGTACTTGGTACGTAGTAGATGGAGCAGGTAAGACTTTAGGTCGTTTATCTACAGAAGTAGCTTCTGTGTTAAGAGGAAAACACAAACCTACTTACACTCCAAACGTTGACTGTGGAGATTTCGTTATCGTTATTAACGCTGACAAAATTGAAATGACAGGAAACAAAATGGAAACTAAAAAATACTATAACCACTCTGGTTATGCTGGTGGTCTTCGTACACGTACTGCTCGTGTTATGAAAGAAAACTACACTGTAGAATGGGTTGAAAGATCTATTTACGGTATGTTACCACACACAAAATTAGGTGACAGAATGCGTAGACACTTATTTGTTTACACAGGAAGTGAACATCCACACACTGCTCAAAAACCAGTTGAGCTAGAAATCAAAGGATAGGAGGAATAAGAAATGGCAGCTAAGAAAAATACAGTAACTTACAATGGTACAGGACGCCGTAAAACTTCTGTTGCTCGTGTCTTCATGACTCCGGGTACTGGTAATATTGTTGTTAATGGGAAAACATTAGAAGAATACTTACCATTAGAAACTTTACGTATGGTTGTTCGTTCACCACTTGAATTAACTGAAACTTTAGGACAATTTGATGTAAAAATCAACGTTCAAGGTGGAGGATACACAGGACAAGCTGGTGCTATGCGTCATGGAATCACTCGTGCTTTAATGGAAGCAAGTGCTGATTACCGTCCAGCATTAAAAGCAGCAGGATTCGTTACTCGTGACCCTCGTGCGAAAGAACGTAAAAAATACGGTCTTAAAGCAGCACGTCGTGCACCACAATTCTCAAAACGTTAATTATTATCGTCAAGAGAAAATCGAGATCATCCTTTGTGGATGGTCTTTTTTTAAATGATAAAGAATCAGCATCGTTTTCCATATCCACGATCACCTTGAATGATTGTTAGTTTTCCGGACATTATATAGGGATAACATAGCAAATCTACTTTTTTACTTTGAATTTCAGATAAGCGAACAATTTCTAAATACTACTTTTAAAATAGCCTGTTTCTTCTCATACTTTTTTATCAGGACAATAGTAGTTAAATGCGCTTAAATTATCTTTCTTTAAAGCAAATTCAAATGTTAAAATACCTTTTTGTAATCCAATACGGATAAATTTTGTAACTTTTCCAATTGCTTTGGATAGTTCCGTAATAGGTACATTTCTTCCTATGAATGCAGGAGTTTCAATATATACTCTATTTTCTTTTTCATGTTTCACGTTACATAGTGGTTCATTAGATGTGTCGCCAAACTCTATTTAATGAGCCTTTTTTTGTGTTAAAAGATATCACCTCTTTAAGATAATCAAACGCTAATTTATAATAGTGATTGATTATCTAACCGTAATATACTACTCACGAAAACTAAATGCAACCATTAGATATAAAAATAATTACTTTTATGTTTATTAAGTTATCAAATTCTTTTATAATAGTAAATATGAAAGGACATATAAACGAAGAGGTGAAAGATATGTACTTTGCAGAATACATGAAAAAGTTACGCAAAGA
>CAJFOG010000132.1 GCA_904395785.1 uncultured Eubacterium sp.
ATATTCACTTTGTGAAATATATGTACCTTCAAATATATCCTTACTATCTTTTGTCACATCAAAAAATTCTGCCATCATACTCATATTTAATGTTTTCCCAAATCTTCTTGGCCTTGTGATTAATGTTACTTTATATTTATTTATTAGATAGGACTCTATCATTTTACTTTTATCTACTGCATAATAATCATTCTCTTTTAATTCCCTATAATTAGATACTCCGATCGGCAATGCTTTCTTCATACTGTCACCTTCTTTTTACTTTATTATACCATAAATTTATCTATTTCATTTGTATTTATACCATTATACTCTAACTTATATAAAAACATAGAGACTCTTACATCTCTATGTTTCATTCCTATATGATTTAACTTCAAGAATTCTTATTGCTATATTTTAATCACACCATTACACATAAAACAACAATCAGATTATTTATTATATATCTTCAAACATATACAGTACTTTTTTTAGGAATTGATAGCTACGTACAGAAATACCAGCATATTCCTCAAAAAAACTATATAATATATCAAACATTTTTGTAGTACAAGTTATCTTTCCACTTAATACATGATAATGGGTAAAATCTGCTTTACACAAATATCGAAATACTTGCAACTCATTTTTAGGAAATTTATGATCTGTTCTTAATGTATAGCAATTCTCACATACAAAACCACCTTTTGTTATGGATATTGCACATATATGTTTTTGTCCATGACAATTCATACAACCATCCACATATACTTCTATTCCATGTGTTTTCATGATAACTACTAAAAACATACATAAAAGTAAATGACATTCATCATCTTTTAATAATTCAAATAGTTGTAGGAGATATTCATAGCCATAAAAGTCCTCTCCACTTTTTTCTATACATTCGCAACAAAAGGTAGCAATTGCTTGTTTTCTTAAATCTTCCCTTATGTATCGATAACTTTCTATTAATTCTGCTGTCTGTAACGTATGCATGTTTTTATTTTCATGAAATTGTATATGAAAATTACTCAAAGAAAAAGGCAAACATCCACTAGCATTTTTACTATTTAATTTTTTAATACCTCGTGCAACAATTTTTATTAAGCCTTGTTCTTGTGTTAAAACAGAAAGTATCATATCATATTCGCGATATTCCAATTGTGATAAAACAATTCCTTTTATGCTTTTATTCATCATCACGTTCTAAGTATCCAAATTGTGCCAATTTATTCATTCGATTTCTCCAGTTTTTTTCGACACGAACAAATAACTCCAGATTCACTTTTTTCTTTAATTTCAGCTTTAATTCCTTTTGCGCAGATAATCTTATTTTTCTAATCATATCGGCTTGCTTTCCAATTAAAATCGCTTTTTGACTAGATCTTTCTACGATAATTAACGCTTGTATATCAATACTTTTTTCATAGTCTTGACGATTTTCTATAATAACTGCTACTGAGTGAGGAACTTCTTCATTTGTTAGATACAATACTTTTTCTCTAATAATCTCTGAAATTTGAAATGTTTCTCCATGATCACTAATCATATCATTTGGGAATAATTGAGGTCCTTCTTGTAAGTATGGTTTTACATTTTTCAACAATTCTTCTATATTATCACTTTTTAAAGCTGAAATCGGAAAAATTTCAGTGAAATCATAACGTTTTTGCCATTCTAATAAAACTTTTATTAATTCCTCTTTAGAAAGCAAATCAATTTTATTTAATATTAAAAAACAAGGAATTTTTGATTGTTTCATCTTTTCTAATAAAAACTCATCTCCACCACCAAATGATTGTGTTGCATCTACAACCCAGCAATTAATATCTGCTTCTGCAATTGCAGTATAAGCACTTCTATTTAATGATTTTCCCAATTCATGTTTTGGCTTATGAATACCTGGTGTATCTACAAAAATGTATTGTGTATCTTCTGTCGTTAAAATTCCACTTATATTATTTCTTGTTGTTTGTGGCTTTGGGGTAGTAATTGCTATTTTCTCTTTTAATATTGCATTTAATAATGTACTTTTTCCTGCATTCGGTCTACCAACTATCGCAATAAATCCACTTCTATATGTCATATTTCTCTCCTTTACATTCTATTTATGAATATTAATACTGCCATAATAAAGGCAGTTATGGATGCAATAAATACTGCTGCTGCTGCATAATCTTTGATTTTTTTAGCCATTGGATGATAATCAGGTGATATCATATCTACAATACCTTCTAGTGCACTATTTACATATTCTAACGCAACAACAAATCCAATCATGCCAATGATTATCATCCATTCATGTATATGCAATTGAAAATAAATACCAAAAAGTATGACAAGAATGCTTATACCACCTTGTAATTGAATACTTTTATCATACAACATCCCATCTATACATCCAGTGATAGCATAATAAAATTTTTTAATTATTTTTTTTAGGAACGATATCATCTAAAATCACATCCTGTAGGGTAAACATTTCTTTTTCATCTTCTTCACTCATATGATCATATCCTAATAAATGTAATAGACCATGTGTAAATAAAAAACAACATTCACGTTGAATAGAATGACCATATGCCTTTGCTTGTGAACAAATAGCTTCTACATTAATAAAGATATCGCCTAGCTCTTCTTCTCCTTCTTGCATTTCATATACTTCTTGTTCATCTTGTAAGGCAAAACTAATAACATCTGTTGGTCGATCTATCCCTCTATATTCTTTATTAATTTCATGAATACTCTTAGCACCTACAAAAATGACGCTTGCAATATAGTTTTTATCTAATTTTAATACGTTTGTCGTTTTTTCACTAATCTTTAAAAAATCTTGTTCAAACATATCCCATTGCTGATCTTCTGTTTGATTCACAATACTTATTTCCATAAAAAACCTCATCTTTCTTGTCATCATTATATCATTGAATATATACTTATTTCAACAATGCAAAAATAAAAAATCAATGCATATTGCACTGATTTTTTACAAATACTAACTTAAATCGTAATGTTGACCTTTTACCATATAAATGATATGTTCACATATATTTTTGATATGATCTCCACCACGCTCTATATTTCTTAACATTGAACTTACCGCAAAAATATGATCAATATCTAAAGAAACACCACTACCTACATCATTTCTTAATTCTTTTAATAATTGGTTTAAATACTCATCTTTTTTCGCAATTTGAAATGCTGCTTCTACATCTCTTGCTTCATATGCTTTCATCGTCTCCTGTAACATTTCTATCATATGCTTTTCCATAGCTTGTGCATAGTCAATAATACGTGGAACTTCGATTTCTTGTTTAATTAAAAACTTCGCAATATTTTTCGCATAGTCTCCAATTCTTTCTAATTCTGAAGCAATTTTAATATCTGCTACTACTTTACGCAAGTCACTAGCAACTGGTGATAATAAGGCAAGGGAGCGAACAGCTTGGTCATTAATTTCCTCTTCCAAATGATTCACAATATCATCTTCTTGCATAATGTCTAATTCTACTTCTTTGTCAGGAGTTTCTAATACACCAATTAAACGCTCATGCATTTGAATAACACGATTTGCCATTTTTATGATGTTTAATTCCATTGTTTCTAATTCTTTATCTAATTTTACCATTGGTATCCCTCCTATCCAAATCTTCCTGTAATATAATCCTCTGTACGTTTATCAGATGGTTGTTGGAATATTTTACTTGTTTTATCAAATTCAATTACTTCACCCATTAAAAAGAATGCTGTATCATCACTAACACGTGAAGCTTGTTGCATAGAGTGAGTTACAATAACGATTGTAAAATCTTTTTTCAACTCTTCAATTAACTCTTCAATTTTGCTTGTTGCGATAGGGTCTAATGCACTTGTAGGCTCATCCATTAAAATTACTTCTGGTTCCATCGCAATCGCTCTTGCAATACATAAACGCTGTTGTTGTCCTCCAGATAAACCAAAGGCACTATCATTTAAACGATCTTTCACATCATCCCATAATGCAGCCTGTTTTAAAGATTGTTCAACAATTGCATCTAATGTATCACGGTTTTTAATCCCTTGACATTTAGGACCATATGCAATGTTATCATAAATCGACATAGGAAATGGATTTGGTTTTTGAAAAACCATTCCAACTCTTGTACGTAAATCTACCACATTTAAACCATCTTTATAAATATCAATACCATCAATTTCAATCGTACCATCAATATGACAAATATCAATGACATCATTCATACGATTTAAACAACGTAAGAACGTAGACTTACCACATCCACTAGGTCCAATTAACGCTGTTACACGATTTTTTCTAATATCCATTTTAATATTTTTTAATGCATGTTTTTCACCATAAAATAAGTTCAAATTCTCAACATGAAAAATTGTGTTATCCATATTTATTCCTCCTAATACCAAGCCTTACTAAATCTTTTACTCAACAACTTCACTGCTATGTTTAAGATCAATACAAAGACAAGAATAACGATTGAGATTGCACAAGCTAATTCAAAGTTTGGCTGCTCACTACTCATAATATTATAAATTTGTACTGCAAGAGATGTTCCTTGTGATATTAAGGTTGGAGTATCATTTACATAAGTACCCATTGTATAAATTAATGCCGCACTTTCACCAATAACACGACCAATACTCAATAAGACACCTGTTAAAATACCTGGTACTGCACATGGTAAAATAACTTTAAATATTGTTTGACTTTGGTTAGCACCTAAAGATAAAGAAGCATCTCTTAATGATTGAGGTACAACTAACAATGCTTCTTCTGTAGAGCGAATAATCGTTGGTAACAATATAATCGCCATTGTCAATGCTCCTAATAATATATTACTCGTTTTAGCTCCAAATAACGTAGTGATTGGAAACAATACCGCTACACCCATTAATCCATAGATAATACTAGGTACACCTGTTAACATTTCAATTGCACTTCTCAAGATTTGTGTTGCTTTCCCTTTTCCTGCATATTCATGTAAATAAATTGCAGCTGCAATACCTAATGGTAATGCAATAAGTAAAGAAACAACAATTAAATATAAAGTAGAAATAATAGAACCTCTAATACCTCCCCCTGGTGTTTTAAAATACATATTTGTTAATGTTTGTGCATCGTTATCTAAGATACTTGCAACTTCTTGTGCATTTTGTGCCATGATGTTTCCTGCCATCTTAACTACTCCATTTTTATCTTTATATCCTAAATTTTCAACCTGATATCCTATTTCAGCTTTTTTCGCATCCTTAGAAACAACACTTTCATCAATTAAATGCATCAAAGGAGAGTTAGGAGCAATTGTTTCAATTAAGACAACTGGTTCTTGATTTTGATCTGTCGCATCAATAAATCCTACACCCCAACGTGTACTATAATATACAGAACTATCTAAGTTATCTGGAACTTTAAAATTTCCTATTTGATTATAAGATGATTCCACACTCAATAAATAATTTTTTGCCCAATAGTCTCCTGTTAATAACTTCAGCCCTAGTGTTCCTGAACCTTTTGAAAATACAAAGACAAAGATTGATACAAGCACAAATACGCCAATAGCACTTGAAAAATATGTAATTCCATTTAACAATAGG
>CAJFOG010000133.1 GCA_904395785.1 uncultured Eubacterium sp.
TTTATTTTTTGTCCTTGCCCATAAAAACTTTGTATACTTGCTTTCCCTATAATCCCTATTCCTTCACAAGTTATAAGTCTAGATCTAGCTTTTGCATCACCAGTGGAAAAATGAAAAAACTGTAAGTTTTTAAAATTTATCATTTTTTTCCTCCTTCTTATAAAATTCAAAATTTTTGATATTATAGTTTTTTCGAGCAGAAACTTTTAACTATTCACTATCTGTTATAAAAACTATACAAATCAATTCTAGTAGTCTAACTTTTCATAACTTCTATATCTTTTCATCGATTTTTTTACTAATCACTATTATTCTTACAAATTTCCATCATAGTTTATCTATTATTTTCTTTTTTCAAAGAAAAAATAGTAATAGCAATATTAATAAATAAGATAATTAAAAAAATAAATTTCAATATATACTCATACTCATTTTTTGTATATGTACGATAACTAAAAATCAAAGAATTCATCATATATCCTAATATTGTGGAGGATAACACAAGATTCATCACTTTTGCTTTTGTTTTCATATTACTGCCTTCTAACTAATGTAACATGTCCGAAAAAGAAATTATAATGTATTTCAACACCATCTTTTATATTAGAATCTAATAAAGAATCTATAACTGATGTTCCAACAGCTAATCCTGAAGCCCCTATAATTGGATTAGCCGCTATAAATGACACTAATCCAGGAATAGCTGTAGCTGGTGCTGCTACCCCTCCAGCAGCCACAGCTTTTGTAACAAGCTTCACCATTCCTGCATCCAT
Organism: uncultured Eubacterium sp.; assembly: GCA_904395785.1. Lineage (GTDB taxonomy): Bacteria > Bacillota_I > Bacilli_A > Erysipelotrichales > Erysipelotrichaceae > Amedibacterium. Next base: position 774 of record CAJFOG010000133.1, read on the forward strand.
TTTTATAGAGTTCCAACTTAAAGTTATTCTATTTACACCATAATCCCTAGGTTGAATCCTAGGCTGTGCTATTTTTGTTACTGTATCTATATAGTTGTTATTTTCTTTTATAAGATAATTAATTTGATCTGTCATCTGAGTTAATTTCATTTTTAATTGTTCATCAATTACAACATAATCTGGAATATCAAAAACAAACTAATTATTACATACTGTTATAAATTGATCTAATATTTTTATATTATCTTTTGTTATAAATAATTTTTCTTTTGCTCCCAAATGAGTTACTATGCTTAAAAATATAAAAGTAAACATTACTATATTAATAATTGTGTTCAATATTTTTTTCATAATATCTTACTCCTATTTCCTAACTTTTGCTATAAAATTTAATAAAGAATGAATTTGCCATTAAATCAATTTATTAAATACAGAAATACTTATAGTAGTATCTTACTTTTTTAATCTTTCCACTTCTATACAATTGCCCACTTTATCTACACTCTCATTATAACAAATTAGTTTGTATGTCAATGTTATAAATATCTTAAAAATACTTAAGATTTTCATTATCATACTATTAAATCAGAATAACTATTTTAAAAAATTGTAAAAATTAATAAGATTTTAATAGAAATGAAGCAAATTGTTTCAAGAGTACTTTGTTGTCTTGAACCAATGAATGGATATTAAGAAGTTATGAAATGTGAATATTCTATTATGAAAATCCTAATTCAACTAAAGAAGAACTCATTCATGCGATTTAATAATGAATGAAAAAAATCAAAGAATAAGGTTAGAAGCACTATCTAATACTAGAAAATAAAAAAATCATAAAATATAAACAAGAATATCTCAAAAGTAGTCCAAATTCATTAACTACATAAATAAAAAAAGTTGCCTAATCGACAACTTCAAAATATTTTACTTAAACTTTTTCTTAAATTTTTCAAAAGGTGACTCATGTTCTTTTTTACTACGAATTTTTTCAAATAACTCTTTTTCTTCTTTTGATAATTTTGTTGGAATTTCAATACGAATTTCTACATATTGATCTCCTTGCATCCTTGAAGTATGAACACCTTTTCCCTTTAATCTAAATTGTTGTCCATATTGTGTTCCCGCTGGTATTGTTAATTCCACATCACCATGTACTGTTGGGACATCAATCTTACAACCTAATACTGCATCTACTGCACTAATAGGTACTGAAATACGAATATCGTTTCCATCACGTACAAACTGACTATGACGACCTACTAAAATCTCAATATATAAATCACCATTAGGTCCTCCATTACTTCCGCGTTCTCCTTTATTTGGAACACGTACTTGTTGACCTGATTGAATACCTGCTGGAATTTTAATATCTAATTTTACACGTTTATGTTCATATCCTTTTCCGTGACATTTGGAACATTTATTTAAAATCTTTTTCCCTGTTCCTTGACAATCTGGACATACTGCTTGTGATTGGAATACACCAAATGGTGTACGTTGTTGCGTTGTTACTCTACCTGTTCCACCACAATGAGAACATGAAGTAATATCAGATTTAGATTTGGCTCCAGATCCTGAACAATCGTCACATACTTCATCGACTTCTAATGTAATTGTTTCTGTTTTCCCAAAAATTGCATCCATGAAATCAATACGCATTTGCATAAAGCGGTCTTCACCTTTTCTAGGTCCATTACTAGCTCTACGGCTTCCACCACCAAAACCGCCACCAAAAAATGAGCCAAAAATATCACCTAAATCATCAAAACCACTAAAGCCTCCAAAACCTTGTCCACCAAAGCCTTGTGCACCATCCATTCCTGCAAATCCAAATTGATCATAAGTTGCTTTCTTTTGAGGATCACTTAATACTTCATAGGCTTCGTTAATTTCTTTAAATTTTTCCTCAGCTCCAGCTTCTTTATTCACGTCTGGATGGTATTTTTTCGCAAGTTTACGATATGCTTTTTTTATTTCATCAGCACTAGCACCCTTACTAAGACCTAGTACCTCATAATAATCTCTTTTTTGAGCACTCATAAATAGAACCCTCCTATATTTGTCACAAATCCCTATTAACCACAAAACCTAGTGCGAACACTAGGCATTGTGATTCATCAAACAGTTATTATTTCTTTTCTTCAAATTCAGCATCAACTACATTATCATCTGCCGCTGTATTTTGTGCACCTGCATCAGCACCACCAGCTTGTTGTTGGTACATTTGTGCAGCTGCTGCTTGTGCTGCTTGTTCTAATGCTTCTAATTTTTCTTTTACTGCAGCCATATCATTTTCATCTAATGCTTTTTGTAAATCATCACGCATTTTTTGTGTTTGTTCTTTTTGTGCAGCATCAATTTTATCACCATTGTCAGCTAACATTCCATCAATTTGTGCGATAAATCCTTCTGCTTTGTTACGTAATTCAATTTCTTCTTTACGTTTTTCATCTTCTGCTTTGTGCTCTTCAGCTTCACGAACCATACGTTCGATTTCTTCATCACTTAAACCAGAGTTGTTTTGGATAGTAATAGATTGTTCTTTACCTGTTCCTTTATCTTTCGCAGAAACGTGTACAATACCGTTAACGTCAATATCAAATGTTACTTCAATTTGAGGTACTCCACGACGTGCAGGAGCAATTCCATCTAATTTAAACATACCTAATTCTTTGTTGTCGTTAGCCATTGGACGTTCCCCTTGTAATACACGAATATCTACTGCAGGTTGGTTATCTGCTGCTGTTGAGAATACTTGTGATTTACTTGTAGGAATTGTAGTGTTACGTGGAATTAATACAGTCATAACACCACCCATTGTTTCAATACCTAAACTTAATGGAGTAACATCAAGTAATAATACATCTTTTACATCACCTTGGATAACTCCACCTTGAATTGCAGCACCCATTGCTACTACTTCATCAGGGTTAACAGAACGGTTAGGTTCTTTACCTAAGATGTTTTTAACAGCTTCTTGAACAGCTGGAATACGAGTAGAACCACCTACTAAGATAACTTGGTGAATATCATTTTTTGTTAATCCAGCATCACGTAATGCATTACGAACTGGTTCCATAGTACGTTCTACTAAGTGTTTTGTCATTTCATCAAATTTAGCACGAGTTAATGTTGCCTCAAAGTGTAATGGCCCATCAGCACCTGCAGAAATAAATGGTAATGAAATTTGCGTTTGTGCTACACCACTTAAATCTTTTTTCGCTTTTTCACCAGCTTCTTTTAAACGTTGCATAGCCATTGGATCTTTTGTTAAGTCCACACCATTTTCTTTTTTGAATGTTTCAACCATCCAGTCAACTACCACATGGTCAAAATCATCCCCACCTAAGTGAGTATCACCATTTGTAGCTAATACTTCAAATGTCCCATCCGCTAATTCTAGGATAGAAACGTCAAATGTTCCACCACCTAAGTCATATACTAAGATTTTTTGTTCAGTATCAGTTTTATCAATACCGTAAGCTAAAGCTGCCGCTGTTGGTTCGTTAATGATACGTTCTACTTCTAAACCAGCAATTTTACCAGCATCTTTTGTTGCTTGACGTTGCGCATCGTTAAAGTATGCAGGTACTGTAATAACAGCTTTTTCTACTTTTTCTCCTAAGTAGTCTTCTGCATATGCTTTTAAGTATTGTAAAATCATTGCAGAAACTTCTTGTGGAGTATATTGTTTTCCTTCAAGTTCTACTTTTTCATTCGTTCCCATTTTACTTTTAATAGAAATAATTGTATTTTTGTTAGTAACTGCTTGACGTTTTGCAGCATCACCAACAATACGTTCACCATTTTTATAAGCTACTACTGATGGCGTAGTACGGTTTCCTTCAGGGTTTGTAATTACTTTACATTCCCCACCATCCATAACAGATACACAACTATTTGTTGTTCCTAAGTCAATACCAATAATTTTACTCATATAATATGTCCTCCTTATTCACTAACTTTAACTAACGTAGCACGTAGTACACGATCTTTTAACATATATCCTTTTTGTAAAACTTCAATAACCATACCAGGTTCTACACCTTCCACATGTTCTTGCATTAATGCTTGATGGTAGTTTGAATCAAATGGTTTATCTTTTGCTTCAATCTCTTTTACACCTTCATTATTTAAAA
>CAJFOG010000134.1 GCA_904395785.1 uncultured Eubacterium sp.
AAAAATAGGATGTTAGCTAACATCCTATTCCTCAATCATATATTCTTTTGCAGTTTCTGCAGTAATTGCGCCACTTGTAACTAAACGTTGTAGATGACTTTCCATTGTCTGCATACCAGTTGTTGTTCCCATTTGAATATTAGAATATATCATATGATTTTTCTTTTCACGTACTAAGTTACGAATTGCGTTTGTCATGACCATAATTTCATATGCTGCCGTTCTTCCACCTAATTGTAAAGGTACAAGATGTTGTGAAATAACTGCTCTTAAAACCCCAGATAATTGTATACGAATTTGTTCTTGTTTTTCTGCAGGAAAAGAATCAATAATACGATCAATCGTACGTACTGCACCTGTTGTATGCAATGTAGAAAATACAAGGTGCCCTGTTTCCGCAAGTGTCATAACGGCTTGTATCGTTTCCCAATCTCGCATCTCTCCAACTAAAATAACATCTGGATCTTCACGTAATGCTGAACGAATCGCAATATCAAAATTTTTTACATCTTGTCCAATTTCACGTTGATGAATCAATGAATTTTTAGACGTATATACATACTCTACAGGATCTTCAATCGTAAGAATATGTACATTTCTTGTTTGATTAATATAATCAACCATCGCTGCTAATGTCGTAGATTTCCCACTACCTGTTGGTCCAGTTACTAATACTAATCCATTTTTTAATTCACATAAATCTTTAAATACTTGTGGTAATTGTAATTCATCCATTGAGCGAATACGATTATTAATAACACGAATAGCAGCAGAAAATAACATCCCTTCCTTATATACGTTTACACGATAACGATTCGCTTGTGCATCTTGATATACAAAGTCTGCATCACGTAAAGAATCAAAACATTGTTTTTGTTGATCATTCATCATAGAAAAAATCAACTCTTTTGGTTCTTCAATTTGTACACCTGCTTCTTCTAATCTTCCATTTACACGAAAAATAACAGGTCCCCTTTCACTAATATGCACATCAGAAGCATCCATACCTCTTGCCATTTGTAATATAGTTTCCAGTAATTGTTTATGTTCCATTATGATACCAACACCCTTCCTAATTCACGAATTGTTGTTTTTCCTTCTTTAACTAAACGAATTGCTTGTTCACGTAATGTTTCATAACCTTGATGTTCTTTTAAATAACGTTCAATCTCTCTAACATCTTTAAATTGTAAAACCATTTCCTTCACAACATCATCAATCATCATTACCTCATGAATCGCTATACGACCTTTATATCCAGTATGATCACAGCTTGGACAACCTTTTCCTTCAAAAACTGTTGTAGAAGATAATCCTAACTCTTTTCTTTGTAATTCAGAAATTTCTACTTCTTCCTTACATTTAGGACAAATTTGACGTAATAAACGTTGAGAAATAGATCCTAATAAAGCATTCGCAACCATAAAATTTTCAAGCCCCATATCTCTTAAACGAACAATTGTACTAATCGCATCATTTGTATGCAGCGTTGAAAATACTAAGTGCCCTGTAATCGCTGCTCTTGCGGAAATTTGTGCAGTTTCGGCATCACGTGTTTCCCCAACCATGATTACATCAGGATCTTGTCTTAATAATGCTCTTAACCCTACTTCGAATGTCAATCCTGCAAGCTCATTAATTTGCATTTGATTAATATTAAATAAGTTTTTCTCCACTGGATCTTCAATTGTAGAAATATTAATACTTTCTTTAGCTAAAGTTTCAAGCATCATATATAGCGTACTCGTTTTTCCACTACCTGTTGGACCTGTTACATATACAATCCCATGTGGATGTCCCATTAATTTTCTAACTTTTTCATAGTTACTTACTGACATCCCATACGTATCCATATTTAAGATTTCTGCCTTAGAATTTAATAAACGTAACACCGCTTTTTCACCATGCACCGTAGGAATAAAAGATACACGAAAGTTTAATTTAATACTATCATTCATCATTGTAAAATGACCATCTTGTGGAATACGCTTCTCCGCAATGTCTAAACCAGATAAAATTTTTATACGTACATTAATAGATTCTAATATATTTTTATTTAGCTCTAAGAATGGAAATATTACACCATCTTTACGCATACGAATAACAATTTGATTCTCATGTGGTTCAATATGAATATCACTTGCACTATTTTGATATGCATATTTTAATATTGAGTTAATTAATTTAACAATTGGAGAATCTTCGGTAACATTCATATTCTCCTCAACATCTTGTGCCATGCGATGTAATTCCTCTTGCTCAATATTAATTTCTTTTGCTACTTGATACATTTCTTGCTCTTTATAGTAGTAATCAATAACATGTAAAATTGCATCTTTTGTAGCTAAGACAATATTTAAAGTACCACCACGCATTTGTCGTATATTTTCAAATGCATAAAAATCTAATGGATCATTAGCTGCTACATATAACACACTTCCCTCGCTACGATAAGCAACTACTAAACTTTTACGAGCCATTTCCTCAGGAATCATTTGAACTGCTTCTGTATCAATCGTCATCTTACTTAAATCAACCACAGGCATATCTAATTTTCTAGATAATGCATCTAATAACTGTTGTTCATCAATAATTCCCAAATCCAAAAGTAACTCTCCAAGTTTTTTTCGCTCTGTACTTTGTTTTTGTAACTTTAATACTTCATCAACCTGAAACTCCGTTAAGACCCCCATCTCGATTAAAACTTCCCCAATTCTTAGCTTCTGCATGTGCTCAACTCCTTTCCTAATTATTTAAAAATTCTACCAACTGCCCACCTTCAAACCATGAATATTGTGCATTATAATATATTTGCGTACGTGTATAAGCCTTATCACAATCACGTAAAAAGCGAAAATATAACACTTTATTATTCATAATAATACCTAGTACATCACCTTTTTTATAAGCACTTGTAGAATTATATAACTTATTATATAACTTCCAACCAACACGATTTTGTCCATCCTTTTCGCCAGGTTTTACATTTGTATCATTCATTTTCATATAAAATTCACGATAAGGTTTCCCATATTTTGCCTCATATGTAATACTTACCATATCACCAATTTGATAAGTTTTAGAAGCATCATATTCACCAACATAGCTAGTTTTCGCATCATCTTCTAGTTTATCTGCAATTGTAGCCATCGGTGTACCACCTTCATCATAATCAATTGTAGTCTGTAAAGTACCCTCTGGTTTTCCATCTAATTTCTGCCAGTAATTTGCAGAGTTATAATCACCATCAGGTACTGGCCATCCGTATAATACATCATTTAAACAGCGATAATAATTCACTTCACCATTATATTCATATAAAATGACATCACCTTTTAAATAAGCACTACTCGCTGAAAAATAAGGATCTATACGACGCATAACTGCTCCAGAGTTATTAGAAAATATGTCTTCTGTAATCCATTGTGGACGAATTACTTGATACCAATAACCATCATTTTTATTAAAAACCAATGCTCCTTTAAAAATATACGTATTTTTTTCAGAGAAGTCGATAATTGTTTGAAATCCCCCTAAATTATTTGAACCAGATACTACATAATCCTCAATAGTTCCTGTTGGTTCTTTATCAGGATTTACTAATTCTGGCTCTTGTGGTTTCTCTGATTCACCAGGAGGAGTAGGTGTTACTTCTGGTTCTTCAGGAGTTGTAGGTGTATTACTACTTTCTTGTTGTTTATTTTTTGATGTAGAATAATATAATTTAGCATCACCGTCAATTTGTTTTTCATCATTACTCGTATTTATCGTATACTGTTTATTCATTAAAGAAATAACAGCTACTTGCGAATACGTAGTAGATGATACCCTTAATAACGCACTATTGCTTTGCATCTTAATAGATAATTGAATAGCATTACGTTGATAAAATGCATCATCATACATTAAACTATTATCTCTTAAAATTCGTCCATCACTAACAGAATATGAATGCCATTCAAGATCTGTGTTATCATCTTTTTTTAGTGATGGAGCATCACCATTTTCACTATATACAATTGCTGTAGCACTAGATAAATCTTCTTCAAAAGAAGAAATCAAACTATCTACAATTTGTTTTTCCTGATTCTCCTTTACACCTTCAGCACTCATATTCATAGAAAATAACACCATGGAACCAACGATACCACAAACAATTGCAGACCCACTTAACGCTACAACAATTTCAACAAGTGTAAAACCATTTCGTTTTCTTTTCATAATATCACCTACTAACTTATTTTTGATAAAATTTTATAAATGGTTGTACCCCTTGATCTCCCTGAGAAACCACTTCACATGCCCCACTACTATTTATACGCATCTTATCAACAACATGATATTCACCTTCAATTTCAACTTCAGTACCATTTTGTGTAAGTTTTACTTTCACATCCTGTTTATTTCCAGAACCATTCAATATACATTGTTTTTGATCCTGTACTTGTTTGGTATACTGCTTTGAACTTAATAATATATTTGATGCACTAACAAATCCTGTATAAATAATTGTCATTGCGATTGCCAAAATCATAATCGAAATTACAACCTCTATTAATGTCATTCCTTTTTGATTACGACAATTCATAATAACTCACCTCATAAACATCTTGATTATTAGCATTTTTCTTCTTCTCAACATACCCTCTCATCGTAACGCTTTGATTACTATTATTTGTACACTCTACAAGAATATAAACAAAATCTTGATCATCTCTTACAAGTTGCGCCTTCACCAACGTATCAAGTCTATTATTTTCAGGTACGATAGAAATATCAACACTCTGCGCAGTTGTAGGAATTGTTAAAGAAGTATTACCATTACCATTTAATCCAACGACAACCATATCAATGTATGATTGTGCAGATAATTCTAATTGATATTTACTTGTTGCACGAATACTCTTCCTCATTTCCATTTTATTTAATGATAATAACGCTGTAATTAATGCTGTTACAAGCATAACCACAACAACCGAAAACACCAATGCAGACCCCTGATTATGCTTACTACTCTTGACGCTCATAATATGTTAACACCACCGATACAGACCAAAATGTTTTTTCTTCATCCTGTACATAATTAAAACTTGCTTGATTTAATTGAACATTTTCAAAATTTTCCAATTCTTTCAAATACAAATTCAATAATGAATAATTAGGACTACTTAATTGCTGAATAATTTTATACTGAATAACAGGTTTTTCTGTCTGCTTTTCTTCTTTTGAAGATTTATGCGTAATCAAAGGAGAACTAATGTGCGTTAAATTAATAGATTGCGCATCAATCCCTATGGTTAAAGCTAACTGTGTTAATTGATCATCAATATCTTCTACATTTCCAGTTACATTAAAAATTGTTTGTAATTCCTTTAATCTTGTTTTCATTGCATTTAAACTTTTCGCTTCATTATTCATTTCATCTATTGTTTGTTGCATTGTATTAATTTCATTTTGTAAATTCTTTGCTTCTTTTTTTAATTTTTCTTTTTCATTCCAATTTGGAACAATTAAAAATTGAAGAAATCCAACTGCAATTAAAAAGCATAAAAGACCAGTCAATAGTTTTTTATCTTTTGGCGTCATCATTAATTTATTATTCATCTTTGCCATCTAAACTACCTCCCTTATCTTTTGTACTTGTATTTTCTTTATTTTGTTCACTATCTTCATCATTTGTAGCGTATTCTAAACTTCCACCTTTTAAAACATACGT
>CAJFOG010000135.1 GCA_904395785.1 uncultured Eubacterium sp.
TCAGCGGCGACAATATCCTAGCGTGCTTAGGTGAAGATAGCTCGTTGCCAGTTCTTTTGGAACCTCTTAAGGTTCTTTTTTTTGTTTGTTTTTTCAGATAATATTCACACTTTAATATTATTTTTACAGTATAATATATGTAGAGGTGATTTAATGTATAAGCTGTTAGTTGTGGATGATGAAGAACGTATACGTTCTTTAATAAAGAAATATGCTCAATTTGAAGGTTATGAAATTGTAGAGGCTTTTGATGGTTTAAATGCTATTGAGCTTTGTAAGAGTGAAGTGCTTGACTTAATTATCATGGATATTATGATGCCTAATTTAGACGGTTTTAGTGCTGTAAAAGAAATTAGAAAATATTCCTCTATTCCTGTAATTATGTTGTCAGCTAGAGGTGAAGAATATGATAGAATACACGGTTTTGAAGTTGGTGTTGATGATTATGTAGTTAAGCCTTTTTCACCAAAAGAACTTTTTATGAGAGTTTCTGCAATCTTAAAGCGTGTGCAAAGTGAACAAAGCAAACATAAAGATGTTTTTGAGTATAAAGATCTAAAAGTAGATTTTACAGCACGTAAAGTCTTTTTACATGACGAAGAAATTGACTTGTCTCCAAAAGAATATATGTTGTTGTTTTATTTGGTGCGAAATGCAGGTATTGCGCTTACTCGTGAACAACTTATACACGATGTTTGGGGTTATGACTTTTATGGAGATGATAGAACTTTAGACACGCATATTAAATTATTAAGAAAAAGCCTAAAAGACTACAATGTATTAATTGTGACTTTGAGAGGAGTTGGCTATCGTTTTGAAATTGAGAATTAATCATGACGATAGTATTAAATGGAAAATTTTTGGTAGTTTTTTAGTCTTTATTGGTTGTGTAATTTTAATATTATGGCTATTTCAAGTATTTTTTCTAGAACAGTTTTATATGTATAATAAAGAAAAATCCTTGAAATCTTCAGTAAGTCAAATTAATACATATTTATATAAAAAAGCATCAATATCAGGTTTATCTGATATAGTAAATGATAATTCTCTTTGTGTAACAGTATTTGATAAAACACATAGATACACAATGAATAGTGATGAATCACATCGCTGTAGTATTGATAACTTTCAATATGAACAAAATTTATATACAATTGAATTATTAAAAGGCGAAGCTTTAAACAATCATGGTATTGCATCTATGAGATTAAATAATGACAGTTTAAACCTTAATAATAAGTCTATATTTCCTTATGAATTTTTTTCCAATTCATATTTATTTATGCAAGATAAATTATCTAATTATAAAAATAAGCAAACAAATAGTATGACGTATTTAAGTGTTATATATCATAATGCAGATAGTATGTTTGTTGTAGCTGTTTCAACAATGCTGACACCAGTTGATGCAACGATAGATACAATTAAGATGCAATTTATTATTATTGCGATTATACTTGTAGTCATCGCTATTATTCTAGCATTATACTTAGCACAAAAAATAGCGAAACCAATTATAAAAATGAACCAAAGTGCACACTTGCTTGCAAAGGGCAGTTATGATATCCAATTTAATGCACATGGATATCGTGAGATTGATGAGTTAAATGCGACGTTAAATTATGCAGCTAAAGAACTAGCAAAAGTTGAGAACCTTAGAAAAGAATTAATTGCGAATATGAGTCATGATTTACGTACACCGTTAACTATGATTAGTGGTTATGGAGAGGTGATGCGAGATATTCCTGGTGAAAACACTGCGGAAAATGTACAAATTATCATAGAAGAGGCAAATCGCTTAACGAACCTTGTGAATGATATGTTAGATTTAAGTAAACTACAAGCAGGAGTTCAGCAATTAGATGCATCAGTATTTAACCTTACAAAACAAATTGAAGCAATTATAAGGCGATACGATAAGTTATTAACAACCCAAGATTTTACAATCGAGTTTGCATATGAACAAGAGGTTTTTGTATATGCAGATGTAATTAAGATTGAACAAGTCATTTATAATCTGATTAATAATGCGATAAATTATAGTGGTGATGAAAGAAAAGTATTTGTGAAGCAAACTATAACTAACGATTATGTAATGATTTCTGTAGTTGATCATGGATCTGGTATTGAAAAGAGTCAATTACCGTATATTTGGGATCGATATTATAAGGTAGATAAAACACATGTTCGTTCAAAAGTAGGTAGTGGATTAGGACTTAGTATTGTAAAGTCTGTTTTAGAGCTTCATAAAGCCCAGTATGGCGTTAAAAGTGAACAAGCGGAGGGTACATGCTTTTGGTTTAAATTAAAGATTTCTAAGGATATTACATAGCTTATATCATATTCTTATAGGATATACAGTTAGTATTTTTAATAAATATTGACTTTTTTTATAATTTCATTACAATGATAGTAGAGTTCGGATGACGAATGCTAGAGAGAGTCGAGAGACCACCGAAGAATTTATAATTTCAGGTAAAAGGATAGTATTTTGACGAGCCTCTGGAGAGTTCCTTAAATGGACGCCGAAGGAGCAAACCCAATAGGGTGAAACTCTCAGGCAAAAGGACAGAGGATTAGATTTTTTTTCGTATATCTAATTCCTCTTTTTTGTAAAGGAGGATTTTTTTATGGCAACTCTTTCAAACTTTTTGCAACAAGTAAATGGATTGCTATGGGGTATTCCCTTAATTTGTTTATTATTAGGTACAGGTATTTATTTCACTTGTAGATTAAAGTTTCTACAATTTGCGAAATTACCATTAGCATTTAAGTTAATGATGGAAAAAAGTGATGATACGGAAGGAGATGTATCTAGCTTCCAGGCATTATGTACAGCTTTATCATCAACGATAGGAACAGGAAATATCGTAGGGGTCGCAACTGCTATTATAGCAGGTGGTCCAGGAGCTTTATTTTGGATGTGGGTTTCTGCTTTATTTGGAATGGCTACAAAATATGCGGAAGGTTTACTTGCGATTGTATATAGACAAAAAGATGGAAAAGGGCAAATGTCTGGGGGTCCAATGTATTATTTGGCAAATGGTCTACAAAATAAAAAATTAGGTAAATTTCTTGCTTGTTTATTTTCTATCTTTGGGGTAGCAGTTGCGTTATTAGGAATTGGTACCTTTACCCAAGTACGTTCAATTTCTGATGCTGCAGAAGCTGTTTTACATGTATCCCCAGCTTTCACAAGTATCGTGCTAATTATTTTAGTTGGATTTATCACAATTGGTGGTATTAAACGTATTGCATCGGTTTCTGAAGTTGTTGTTCCTTTTATGACAATAGCATATATAGTTAGTGTTGTGATTATTATGATTGCGAACATTGATAAAATACCAGAAACAATTTCTTTAGTGTTTCGCTCAGCATTTACGCCTTCTGCTGCATTTGGAGGTAGTGTAGGTATTACGATGAGAATGGCAATTAGAAGTGGTATTAGTCGCGGTATTTTTAGTAATGAATCAGGTTTAGGTAGTTCACCAATCGCAGCTGCGGCAGCAAAAACAAATTCTTGTGTTGAACAAGGATTAGTCTCTATGGTAGGGACTTTTATAGATACAATCTGTGTTTGTACAATGACCGGATTTGCGATTATTATAACACGGTCTTATATGTTAAATGTGCAAGGTTCCGCAATGACAACATTTGCTTTCACAAAAGGATTGCCTATACATGAATTAGGTGTATATATTGTAAATATTGGATTAATCTTTTTTGCCTTTACCACAATTATAGGATGGAATTATTACGGTGAAAAATGTATTCAATATTTATTAGGAGAAAAAGCAATACTACCGTATAAAATTATATTTATTGTGTTTATTGGAATTGGACCATTTATGTCTTTAGACTTTGTATTTACTTTAGCAGATATTGTGAATGGACTTATGGCATTTCCAAACTTAATTGGTTTAGTTGCCTTAAGAAAAGTTGTATATAAAGAAACAAAACACTATTTTAGTAATAAGTAATAGAAAAAAACGTGTATCTGAATCATCCCCTGCCTATTTGATAGGGGTGATTTAAGTGATAACACGTTTTTTCTTTAAAATGATATGATCTGATTTGGATCAAGTTGTTTTAACAGCTCTAATATGTTTGGCAACTGTTTCGTATACGTTTCTTGCATTGTATGATAGCACGAGCTGTACTGAGTAAATACTTGAATCAACTGCGCTATCGTAACACCTTCTTGAGATACAGAAGAATGTTTATAATTAAATGTGATAACCCATATACCGGTATCACAATTATTTAGATATGCAAATCCTATCTCTGATGTAGATAATGGAACACAGTCCATCATAATTGCATAGTTTTTTAAAATATCTTGTATTCTCATGATTATTCTAAGCCTTCAAATTGTAGTTGATAGTAGTGAGCATATACTCCACCATTTTCTAGTAAAGTATCATGAGAACCACGTTCTTCTATTCCTTTATCTGTAATGACAATGATTTCATCCGCATTGCGAATTGTAGATAAACGGTGCGCAATTGTAATTGTCGTACGATTTTTCGCAAGTTCTTCCAAACTTTTTTGAATATGACGTTCACTTTCATTATCTAATGCACTCGTAGCTTCATCTAAAATTAAGATTTTAGGATCTTTTAAGAATACTCTTGCGATAGATATTCTTTGTTTTTGACCACCAGATAATCTAGTACCTCTTTCACCTACAAATGTATCATATCCTTCAGGTAAAGACATAATGAATTCGTGGATATTTGCTTTTTTCGCAGCTTCTATGATTTCTTCATCACTTGCGTCAGGTTTACCATAGGCAATATTTTCTTTAATACTTCCTGCAAATAAATATACATCTTGTTGAACAATACCAATTGCTTTTCGAAGACTATGTAATGAAAAATTACGAATATCTTTTCCATCAATTTTTATTGAACCTTCCATAACATCATAAAATCTAGGTAATAATGAACATATTGTTGTTTTTCCACCACCACTTGGCCCAACTAATGCTATAGATTTACCAGCTTCAATATGGATATTCACATGTTCCAATACAGGTTCATCTTTTTGATATGCAAAACTTACATCTTCATAATCAATAATACCTTGTACATCTTGTAACTCTTGCGCATTATGTGCATCTTGAATATCAGGTTCTGTTTCGATAACTTCTAAAAATCTTTTAAATCCAGAATAACCTTTTTGAAACATTTCTGTAAATTCTACTAAAACTTCAATAGGGGAGATAAAAATATTGATATACAATGCGTAAGTCGCAAGGGATACAGGATCTAAAGTACCTTGCGCAATATAATATCCACCGGCTACTAAAATTGTTAAATACAACATTCCTTGGAAGAATGTATTACCTGCATGAAATCTTCCCATACAGTGATAGTTACTTGATTTAGATTTTAAAAATTCTAAGTTGCTTTGTGAGAATTTTTGTCGTTCTATATCTTCATTCGCAAATGATTTTACGACACGAATACCAGCTAAACTATCTTGTAGGCGTGCATTTACATTAGCGATTTTTTTACGATTATCCATAAATGCTGCGTGCATTTTTCTATTTTGTATCATACTAAATATCAGCATTGTGATTGTTACAGCTAATAGAATTAGTGTTAATGGAATATGAATATAAGATAATAAGATAAAGGAACCAAAAATTTTTAATAATGATATAAAAATATTTTCTGGTCCATGATGTGAGAATTCCGCAATATCGAATAAATCACTAACTAATTTACTCATCATCTCTCCAGTATTGTTTTTATCATAATATGAAAATGATAATCTTTCGTATTGGTCAAATAATTCTTGACGCATATCACTTTCCATATGAGCTCCCATAATATGTCCTTGTGCATTTACATAATAACGGCAGAAAGCACGAATAACATATAAAATGAATAGTCCAATCGCAAGCCATAGTAGGCTTTGCATAATCATTTCTTTTGGTTGAATATAAAATGTTTTATTTAGATAATTTAAAATTTGTGGGAATGCTAAGTCGATTAAACTTATAATTAAGGCACAAAGCATATCTAAATAAAATACTTTTTTATATGGTTTATAATATTTGATAAATTTTCTCATGACGTTCATATATAATTCTCCTCTCTATGTTTTACTATTATAAAGGAAGATACTCTATATTACCATGAATTTGAAGAATATCTTCAAAGAAGTTAGGATAGCTTTTTGTAATGGCTTGTGCGCCATCAATGATACAAGGTGTTTGACTACATAATGCAGCAATAGTCATAGCCATAACGATACGATGATCTTGATGTCCTAATATGACTTCATCGCATTGTAAAGTTGATTTACCTATAATGGAAAGACGATCCTCATCAGAATAAGTAGTTATTTGAAATTTATGTAGCTCTTCTTCCATTGCTTGTATACGATCACTTTCTTTTATTCGTAATCTACTTGCATGTAGTAATGTTGTTGTACCGTTGGCATATGCTCCTAAAACACTTAAAATAGGTCCTAAATCAGGACAGTTTTCAATATCGATCTGTTGGGCAAATAAATTTCCTTTTTTAATATGATAACCATTCTTTATTGGCTGTATAGTAGCACCATAGGATGCTAAGATAGATAGAATTTGTCTATCTCCTTGTAGAGAATGATGTGTAACACCAGTTAATGTAAGCTCTCCTTGAATCGCTGCAAGTACAGCATAAAAAGCAAATTGAGAATAATCTGCTTCAACTGTATAGTCACAAGACTTGTATGATTGTTTACCTGGAATATGAATCGTGTATGGGTCTAGAAATGTAACATTAATGTGGAAATGTCTTAACATATCAATGGTTAAATCTACATAAGATTTTGAGGCAAAAGGTGGAATAATTTTAATAATAGAGTCTTCTTGTAGTAAGGGGAGTGTAAATAATAGACCACTAATAAATTGAGAACTAATATTACCATCAATTGTATACGTTTGTGGTTGTAAAGAACCTTCTATACATATATAATCTTTTGTTTGTTTAAAATATAGTCCTTGTTCATCAAAAAGTTGTTGGTAAATAGTTTGAGGACGCTGAAGTAAGCGTCCTTTACCTTCAAAGTATATACGTTGATTACATAATGAAAAGATTGGGATTAAAAACCGTAATGTTGAACCTGACTCTTCACATGGTAAAGTGGATGTTATTTCCTGGGGAAATTTAGTAATACCAGTGATTGTTACTGATGTATCATGTTCCTGAATGTTTGCACCTAATAATCTCATACATTGTATTGTTGCCTGTATATCTTTAGAATAACTTATATTATGAATACGGCTTGTACCGTTTGCGAGAGAGGCACAAATAATGGCACGATGTGCCATACTTTTACTTGGGGGTATTTGAATACTACCATGACATTGAGATGGGTATACTTTTACTCGCATGTTGTATGATTCCTTTCTTTATTGTTATGAAATGCACATTCTAGATCTCTTTCCAATAATAAATCTAAAATACCAATCGCAAGCATACTGTCCACAACCACACAGGCACGATGAATAATTGCAGGATCATGTCTTCCTTGTAGTTGTAGCTGGATTGTTTCTTTTGTATGATAATCAATTGTTTCTTGTGATTGAAATATAGAAGGTGTAGGCTTTATGACAGTTTTTAATTGTATCGGCATACCATTTGTAATTCCACCATTAATTCCACCGTTATGATTTGTTTTCGTACGTACTTTTTCATCATAATAAAATGCATCATTTGCTTGACTCCCATAAAGGCTACTAAAATCAAAACCTAATCCAAATGAAACTCCTTTGACAGCTGGTATGCTGAAAAGTAAATGTGATAATTTACTTTCTACAGAATCAAAAAATGGTTGTCCTAACCCAGTAGGTATACCAGTGATGATAGATTCTAAAATTCCACCAACACTATCTTTTGCCTTTGCGCTATTTTCTATTTTTTCTATCATTCGTTTTCCTATGTTTTGATCGATGACAGGAAATTCATGGGAATGTAGTTTTTGTATTTGTTGTTCAATATCATCGAGTAAAAAAGCTGTATCTTTAATATCATGACATTGTGCGATATGTGTTGCGATGTGAATCCCTCTAGCATTTAAAATTTGTAATGCGATTGCCCCAGCTGCCACAATAGGAGCGCTGATACGCCCACTAAAGTGACCTCCACCTCGATAATCTTGATATCCAAAATATTTTTCAAATGCAGTGAAGTCTGCATGAGAGGGTCTTAATATATGCTTTGTTTTTTCATAGTCTTTACTCTTAACATCATTGTTTGGAATAAGGATTGTGAAAGGAGTACCAGTTGTATATCCTTGAAAATATCCACTTAGTATTTGAATCTTATCTTCTTCTCTACGTTTTGTGCTAATATTTCCTTTTGCTTTTCGCTTATCCATCTGTGCATATATAAAATCTTCATCTAACGCAATACCTGCAGGTAGTCCATCCAACACAGCTCCAATGGCAGTTCCATGACTTTCACCAAAGATTGTGACAGTGAATATATTTCCAATTGTATTTCTCATGTAGTAACCTCAATTATAAAAGTGATTGTAAACTTTCTAATGATACATCTTCTAATGTAGCATGGCCAATTGATGTTACCTTCACAACGGTAATAGAAGAACCACTTGCCTTTTTATCTTTTGTCAGTAATTCAAATACTTTTTCACGATTATATGTAGGTGTTTCAGGTAAGAATAGCTTTTTATAAATTGCTTGTACTCTTTGTTTCAATACTTCATCTTCAATAAAATACAACATTCCCATTGCGACACATTCACCATGTAAATATGTATCTAAATGATAATAACTTTCAATCGCATGCCCAACTGTATGTCCGAAGTTCAGTATTTTTCTTAATCCTTGTTCCTTCGGATCTTTTTCTACTACATCTTTCTTTACACATAAAGAACGATAAATAATTTCTTCTAAATGATCTTCGATATGATCTTGTTCAAATAAGTGAAATAATGCTTCATCATAAATTAATCCAGCTTTTAATGCTTCTACTAATCCATTATAAAAATGACGTTTTGGCAAAGTAGCTAATGTATCAAAGTCAACAAAAACAGCACGTGGTTGATAGAATGCACCAATAATATTTTTAACTTCAGAAAGATTAATTGCTACTTTTCCACCAATACTACTATCTATTTGCGATAAGGTTGTGGTAGGAACTTGATAAAAATCAATACCTCTCATATAACTTGCAGCTACATAGCCACTTAAATCTCCACAAACTCCACCACCTACAGCAACAATACAATCTTTTCTAGAAAAGTTATGTTCCAACATAAATTTACATATATTCTCAAACATATGTAAGCTTTTAGAATCTTCACCACAAGGTATCGTATAAATATAACCTTGTGTACATTGCGCTTGTAATGTTTGTGCATAGATACTAGGTACATTTTCATCAGTGATAATACATACTTTACGCTGTAGGTTTATATAATCCTTTATATGATGTAAAATACCTCGCTCTAAAAAAATATCATAGCTATTTTCTTTTAAATCTATATGTAATTTCATAAATATCCTCCTTGTTTTAGTGTTTTTCTTATGTAGGTATAGTAGTATAATTATGAGAAAAATACAAGCAGTCAATAGTGTATTGAAAAACTTTCAAACATGTAAAAATTTATTTTATTGTTTCATTGATAGAAAATCATAGTATAATATGAAGTAGAACGAGGTGATGGTATGGATATGTTGAAAAAAGCACGTGAAGAAATCAATGAAATTGATGAACAGATGGCACAGCTATTTGAAAAACGTATGCAAGCTGTAGAGATAGTTGCACAGTATAAAAAGGAACATAATTTAGCAATACTTGATGAAAAAAGAGAAGAAGAAGTTATAAAAAGAAATATAGCACGTATACATAACTCTAAATATAAACAAGGATATCAAGAGTTATTGGAAAAGATGATGGAAATTTCAAGAAACTATCAACATACGCTATTACATGATGAGATAAGGGAGGATAATTTATGAGATTTGTAAAGAAAAAAGCGAATCTTGTACCGATTGAAGATACAGTATTTGCGATAGTAAAAAAAGCAAAACAAGCGAAAACTGAATTTGGAGAAGATCAAGTAGTAGATGCGACAATTGGATCTTTATATGATGAAGATGGAAATTTAGTCGCATTACAGAGTGTTTTTTCATCTTATGATGCATTAAAAAAAGAAATAAAGGCAGCATATGCAGATAGTTTTATTGGGAATGAAAGTTATCGTAAACAAGTATATGATTGGGTAGTGAAACCTAGTAAGCTATCTTTAGCATATGATGTCATCGCAACAGCAGGAGGAACAGGGGCAATTACATTAACGCTACAAGAAATTTTAGATGAAAATGAAACAGTATTAATTCCTGAGATAGGTTGGGGAAGTTATCGCTTAATGGCACAAATGTATAATCTTAATGTGGAAACATATCGTCTATTCAATGAAAATACATTTGATGTAGAAGGTTTTCGTTTCGCTTGTGAAAAGGTGATGGAAAGCCAACAAAAATTATGTGTAATTATCAATGATCCTTGTCATAATCCAACAGGATACTCCATGTCTTATGAAGAATGGCAACAAGTAGTAGCTATTTTAAATACCTGCGCAAAACAAGGACCAGTTGTGTTATTAAATGACATAGCGTATATAGATTATGCATATGATGTAGAACACTCACGTAATTATATGCAAACATTTCAAGATATTTCAGACAATGTGTTTGTGGTAATTGCATTTAGTTGTAGTAAATCATTAACTTCTTATGGATTACGTTGTGGGGCAGCTATTTTATTAGCCCAACAAGAAGAAAGTATAAAAGAAGTAAAAACGGTAATGGAGAAAGGTGCAAGAGCAACTTGGTCTAATATACCTAATGCTGCAATGGAAAATTTCACAGCAGTCACTACCAAATATAAACAAGCATTCTTAGATGAAAAAGCATCCTACATTGCTTTATTAAAACAACGAAGTGATATTTTTATGAAAGAAGCAAATGAATGTGGTCTTGCATACTATCCATATAAAGAAGGCTTCTTTGTGACTGTTCGTGTTGACAATCAAAAAATAAAAGATGAGTTTCACGAAGCCTTGATGACACAACATATTTACACAGTGAAAGTAAATAAAGGTATACGTGTTGCAGTGTGCAGTTTACCGATTGAAAAATGTAAAGGATTAGCTTTCAAAATGAAGAAAATACTAGATTCATTAGATATCCAATCTGCTTAGATTGGATATTTTTAATATGAACATGATACAGGAATTTATATATAAATCGAGTATTTGCAATAAAGATAAAAAAAACTATATTAAATCTTATAAAAATAATTACGTATAGTATAATAATAAAAGAAAGAGGTGTAACTTATGAAAATACAGAAATATGAATGGGCATATGATTTATTTTGGGTAGTAATAGGTAATTTTTTATTAGCGTTAGGAGTTTCTTGGTTTATTATACCAAATGATATATTAACAGCAGGACTAGCAGGGATTGCGATAGCTTTAGAACCAATCTTTCATATTACACCTGAATTGATGATCAATATACTGACAGTTTTCTTATTTGTTATAGGTACTTGTTTTTTAGGAAAGCGATTTGCTACTAAGACCTTATTAAGCACAATTTTATATCCATTATTTTTATCTATGTTATCATTTATTGCTATGAAATGGTTATCAACCGATATGTTTGTTATGGATAAATATTTAGCATCTATTTATGGTGGAGCCCTAATGGGAACAGGAACAGGTATAGTATTTCATACAGGTGCAAGCACAGGAGGAGTTGATATCCCTCCACTAATTATTAATAAATATACAGGTATTCCATTATCTAAACTAATTTTTTTGACAGATGCTTGCACTGTTTTATTAGGAGCAGCTGTGTATGGATTACAGCCTGTATTAATTGGAATTATCTCTGTTTTTATAAGTAGTTATATGATTAATAAAATGATGTTGATGGGTGGACAGTCAGCAATGAATGTTATGATTATATCTAATCAATATGATGAAATCATGAATGAGATACATAAAACATTGCATAGGGGAACAACGATTTTAGAAGGAGTTGGTGGGTACTCCAAAGAAAAACGACCTGTATTAATGGTAGTGATAGTAAAGAAACAACTTCATGATTTACAAATGCTTGTATCTCATATTGATAAAGAAGCATTTGTGATTGTATCGGATACAAAAGAGGTACAAGGTAGAGGTTTTACTTATGAAGATGAAATGTGAGGTATAAATATGCAGAAATTTAATTATCATGGACATACAAGTCGTTGTGGACATGCGATTGGTACAGATGAAGAATATGTCATACAAGCAATCAAAAATGGTTATACACATATTGGATTTTCAGATCATGCACCTTATCAAAACAGTAGTTTCCCAAAACATAGTATGGAAGTATCACAATTACAAGACTATATTTCATCTGTACAAGCATTAAAGAAGAAGTATCGATCTCAAATAAAAATATATATGGGATTGGAAATCGAATACTATGAAGACCAATTAGAAGAGTTGAAGCAATACAAACAACAAATGGATTATTTAATTGTAGGTCAACATGGTGAAAGTTTATTTGGAAAAGATTTTTATCAATATCATTCAGATGAAGATACATTGCGATATGGAGAACTTATAGAAAAAGCATGTGAAAGTGGTTTGCCAGATATCATTGCACATCCAGACTTATTTATGTATGCGAAAGAGGAGTGGAATGAAGCATGTGAAATTACTGCACATCGTATTGCGAAAGCAGCGCAGGATTATCAAATTCCATTAGAAATTAACTTAAATGGTATTAATTATGGAAAAAAACATATTGGGAATGAATATCGCTATGCGTATCCATATCGAAAATTTTGGGAAATCGTAAGCATGTATGATATAAAAGCGGTCTATGGATTAGATGCTCATCAACCAGAGAAATATGCCGATAAAGAGTGTTATCGTATTGTTGATGAAGAAATATTGAATGGATTAGATATTCCTAAATTAACATATTTAGACTTTGATAAATAAGAATTATCAATAGTTTTTTACTTATTATATATATGATATAATACTTGCATATAGATGGAGGTTATACATGATAGAAACACAAAATGTAAGTGTTCGTTTTGGTTCAAGAACACTATATGATAATGTAAATTTAAAATTTACGGATGGAAATTGTTATGGATTGATTGGGGCAAATGGTGCAGGTAAATCAACATTTTTAAAAGTTTTAAGCGGTGAATTAAAACCAGATACAGGTTCAGTTATAATGAAACCAGGAGAAACTGTTTTCACATTGAAACAGGACCACTTTGCGTTTGATGAATATACAGTTTTACAAACAGTTATGATGGGAAATGTTAAACTGTATGAAATCATGAAAGAAAAAGATGAAATTTACATGAAGGAAGATTTTAGCGAAGAAGATGGTATTCGTGCTGGTGAATTAGAGGCAGCTTTTGCGGATATGGATGGATGGAATGCGGAAAGTAATGCTGCAACGCTATTAAATGGACTAGGTATTCCAGTAGAACTTCATGATATGTATATGAAAGATTTAGCAGGGGGAGAAAAGGTAAAAGTATTACTTGCGCAAGCATTATTTGGAAAACCAAATACATTACTGCTAGATGAGCCTACAAACCACTTAGATATTAAAGCATGTGCATGGTTAGAACATTTCTTAATGAATTATGAAAATACAGTTATCGTAGTTAGTCATGACCGTCACTTTTTAAATAAAGTGTGTACACATATTGCGGATGTAGATTATGGAAAGATAAAATTATTCGCAGGAAACTATGATTTCTGGTATGAATCTAGTCAGTTAATCACAAAACAATTAAAAGATGCAAATCGTAAAAAAGAAGAAAAAATTAAAGAGTTAGAAGACTTTATCGCAAGATTTTCTGCAAATGCATCTAAATCTAAACAAGCGACATCACGTAAAAAGATTTTAGATAAAATAACGTTAGATGATTTACAACCATCTACCAGAAAGTATCCATTTATAGAGTTTAAACCAGAAAGAGAATCAGGAAAATCTATATTATATGTAGAAGATGTAGAAAAACAATTAGAAGAAACTTGTTTAAAAAATATTTCATTTAATATGATGAAAGGAGATAAAGTTGCTTTAATTGGTGATCCAGTAAAAACAACTGCTTTACTTCAATTAATTGCAGGAGAGTTAACACCAGATAAAGGAACAATTGAAATGGGACAGACAATTCGTATGTCTTATATTCCTGATGATAACTCTAAGTATTTTGAAGGTTCACAAAGTATTTGTGATTGGTTAAGTCAATATACAGATATTGATGATATGGCATTTATTCGCGGTTTCTTAGGAAGAATGTTATTTTCTGGAGAAGAACCATTAAAAGCTGTAAATGTTTTATCTGGTGGAGAAAAAGCACGTTGTATGTTAAGTAAAACTATGTTGGAAGCAGGAAATCTATTATTGATGGATGACCCAATTAACCACCTTGACTTAGAATCTATTCAAGCATTAAACAATGCGTTAATCAAATATAATGGAGAGTTAATCTTTGTATGTCATGACCATCAGTTTGTACAAACAATCGCAAACAGAATTATTGAAATAACAGATGATGGGATTATTGATCGTAGAATGAGTTATGATGACTACTTGAAGAAAGAATACGGTATTGAAGATTAGAATTATATTACTTAAGTGATATTTACTGTTTTTACTTGAAAAAAGCTTAAATCTAAGGCTATAATAAAGATGCCTCAAATACAAGCAAGAAGGTGATCCGATACATCACCTTCTTTTTTTCATACAGAGGTCCTCAAATCAAAGGTAGTACCCCACCTATATTGCCATATTACTTATTCCGCAGGCAGTAATATTCAACCAATATAATGAGAATATGTAATATCATAAGTTCTTTCATAGAATTTAATACTTCTAGAAAGATTTATAAAGCTAACTTTGATTTCATATTAGTACCTCCACCTATGAAATACGAAGGAAAGTTCAAAAAGTACAAAAATATTTAAATTTTGGTATAGGTAATAAATAAAGTTAATGTTATAGTTATATGTAAAAGGAGGGTTACTATATGGATTGTTGCCCATGTTGTAAAAGACATTGTTTAAAAGAGGATTTACATTGTGAGAAAGGGAGAATGTATTTTAGTAATCATCAATCAACAAATAATGATGAACAACTTTATATGTTATTAAAAAGCTTAATGTATCCAAAGAAAAAACATTTAATTTTAAAGTTGAAATCACATAAACCAGTTTCTATGAAGAAGTTAGAAAAGAAATTTGATTTATCTCATGATGAATGTAAACAAAATATAAAATTATTAGAAAAAGAAGAAAAAGTATATCGAAAAAAAGAAGAAGGGGAAATATATATTTACCTGACAGAAAAAGGGCGTAAAGAAAAAGCGCGATTAGAACAGCAAGAAAATACTTCTATATTCTCATGTTTAGATGAAACAGAAAAACAAGAATTTAGAAGGTTACTAGAAAAAATGAGTGCATTTCAAAAGCATAACAGTAAGAGTGTATCCCAATAGGATATGCTTTTTTTCATATTCTTAAATAAATTGACATATAGTAGTAAAGACAACCTTCTCATATAATCATGAGTCGTATAGTATAAACTGTTTAAAAGTGGCAAGATTATATATGAATCAAAGGTTTGATATTTATTTTGCTTGTAGTTACAAGAAAACTGTCTATTCACGATAAAGGAGGACACGAATAATGAAAAAACAAATGATGTTCGCTTTGTTTGCCGGTATCTGTGTATTGACACAACATGGAAGTAAAGATGATTTAACAAATACAAATGTGAATAACTTACCGTATCAACAATCTAATATGTTGTATATAGAAAACAATCCATCTATTGAAACTATCTCCTTTCTCGCAAATGATCCACTACAAAAAAATAATGTACCTATACAAACAATACGAAATATTGATGGAAGTTTACGTATGAAACAATCTTTGCTATCTAAGGTGAAAAAAGTAAATAACGAAATGATAAAACAGAAAGAAGAATATAAAAAACTACAAACGTATCGACAAATTGCATCTAATGCAGGAATTGATATGGATGAAAAAGGTAGGTTTGCTTTAAAAACAACCACATATGGAATGGATTGTATAGGTTGTAGCTTTATAGATGGTCAAGCTAAAACAGCATTAGGTGTATCTCTTGATGTGAATAAAGGAGTTCAATTACCTGATGCAAGTTGGCAATCAGGTATTCGTTATGGGAAATATTATATAATTGCAGCTGATAAAAATATTCCTTTATGCTCTATTATAAAAGTAAGTAATCATGGACTTAGTGGAAGTGGATTAACACCAAATACCCCATTTTATGCGATTGTACTAGATCGAGGTGGAGGAATATATGGAAATCATATCGATTTATATATCGGATTAGAAGATTCAAAAGCTATTCAGAAAGTAGAGAATAAAATACCAGTCGCAGAATTTAAAAGAGTTGGAGGACAACAAGGAAATACATGTAGTATAGAAGATATCAAGTGATGTTTATACATCGCTTTTTGTTTTTCTTTCCTAGGAAATATGTTAGAATAGTATAGGAAAGGTGATGTATGTGAAAATAAAAGAAGTTATTGTAGTTGAAGGTAAAAATGATACAAATGTGCTAAAAAGTTATTTTGAATGCGATACGATTGAAACATATGGAATGAACATACCAGATAGTGTAATTCAACAAATAAAAATGGCACAAAAATCAAGAGGAGTTATTATTTTTACCGATCCAGATTATCCTGGAGAATACATCAGAAGAACTATTAATCAGGCTGTTTCGGGGTGTAAGAATGTTTATATTGATAAGAAAAAAGCACGTACTGAAAAAAAAGTAGGTGTAGAACATGCCACAAAAGAAGATATTATTGAAGCCTTAGCACATACATTTACATACGTAGAAAACCAAGAAGAAAGTATAAGTTGGGAAGAATATTTATCATTAGGATTAAATGGAGAAGTAGACAGTGCAGAGAAAAGAAAGAAACTTGGAGAACTATTACATTTAGGTAAACCAAATGCGAAAACATTATATAAACGTTTAAATATGTTAAGTTTGACCAAGGATGATATAGCACAACTTTTATAAAGAGAGGATTATATATGAAAAAACCAATTGCTACGCCATCAAGAACAAAAGAAATATTAGAAACACATCAAATGTCTGCGAAGAAAAACTATGGACAAAACTTTTTAATTGAATCCGGTATTGTAGAAAAGATAGCACGTAGTGCGATTGTAAGTGATAATTGTGTTGTATTTGAAATTGGACCAGGAATAGGAGCATTAACACAGTATTTATGTGAATATGCAAAAAAAGTAGTATCTTTTGAAATTGATGAAAGATTACCAGCAGTTTTACAAGATACGTTACAAGAATATGATAATTTTGAATTAGTGATGCAAGATTTTTTAGATGTGGATTTAAATGCATGGGTAAAAAAATATAAAGACCTAGGAATGGATGTAGTAGTTGCGGCCAATTTACCATATTACATCACAACACCAATTTTATTTAAAATATTTGAATCAGGAGCTGATATTTCCGCAATCACAGTTATGATGCAGAAAGAAGTAGCAGATCGTTTTTATGCGAAAGTAAATACCAAAGAATATAATGCATTAAGTATTGTGACACAGTATCGTTGTGAAGTAAGCCAAGTGATGAAAGTACCAAAAAATGTATTTATGCCAAAACCTAATGTGGATAGTGCAGTTTTACAATTTCGTTTTAAACCTAAAAGAGAGGATATCAATGAAGATGTATTCTTTTCATTAGTAAAAGCATGTTTTAAACAAAGAAGAAAAACAATTAGAAATAATTATCAAGATTTTGTACAAGATAAACAAAAAGCACAATATCAATTAGAGTTAGCACATATTGCACCAGAAAGACGTGCAGAAAGTGTAACAATTGATGAGTTTATTCAGCTATATGAGGTATACTACAATGATAAGTAAAGCAAATGCGAAGATTAATCTATGTCTAAATGTAGTAGGAAAAAGAGAAGATGGTTATCATGAACTAGAAATGATTATGCTGCCATTAACCTTACATGATACTATTCATATAGAGATTGCGGATGAAGATCAATTTACATGTAGTGATAAAACTTTAGTAATGGATAATTCTAATACAGTTGTAAAGGCAGTACAAATAATGAAAGAAACATTTCAAATTACGAAATGTTTTAACATACATGTAGAGAAAAAGATACCTGCACAGGCTGGATTAGCAGGAGGTAGTGCTGATGCAGCAGCAGTAATGAA
>CAJFOG010000136.1 GCA_904395785.1 uncultured Eubacterium sp.
CTAAATCATGATGTGTGATAATCAATGTATCTATATGTGTAATTTTCTTTGCGTGTAAAAAAGGTATAATACTTTCTTCTGGAATATTGCGAGATTTATGACCCATTACATCAATCATTACTACCTCTTGTTTAAAAGGTAATATAATGAGTGCACAATCACCTTGACCAACATCTAATATATACACTTGAGCAAATGGATTTATATAAGGGGCAATAAAAAAATAAAGTATACATCCACCTAAATACAGAAGATATTTCCATTTAAAATACGTAAGATAACAAAAAACAATATAAAACCACACAAAAATCCATGTTTTAGAAACAGCACCATACCATATGAAATGCATAGCTTCTAGTGAATGGCATATGGACATAAGAGATGATAAGACAATTTGTGGAATTGGCAATATAAACATACAAAGTGCCAATATATATAACATTCCATAACTAATACGTAATATACGATAAAAGAGAAATTGTATGATATCAAATGATTGAAAATATAGTAATTGTAATGGACACAACACAATAAAAGAAAGAAAAATGTTGGAGCACTTTTTTTGTTTAAATATATAAACAAGACGAAAACATACTGGTAAAACAAATGAAATCTCACTATATGCATATGGTGCCATACATAACATTAAGATCATACTAATACCTAAGCAATCTTTTACATCATGTTCTTTCCAGATGATCTGTACAATATAAAAACATAAAATTCTTAAAATAGAAATCGTAAAGACAAATAGATTTCCTAATATCAACACAATGATTACACAAATCCATTGTGCATAAAGTTCATCTATCCATTTATCTAATATCTTTTTTAATATACTTATACAAAAGCTTATATGCATACCACTAGCAATTACCAAATAAGAAGTAGTATCTTTATCTTGTATACCGTATAATAATTGCTTCATAAGATTTGTATGCTGATGTTTTAATACTTTTTTATATAGTGCTGATTTTATACTAGAGCCTTCTTTTATTAAATGTGCATCTTTTATATACGTACTGTAATAAATGCCTTTTTTTGCTAACCATTTTGAAAACACAAAGCCGTGTTCATTATGATTTGTATCAATTTTTTGAAATTGATGATCTAAAGCATACACATCATGAAGAACTGCATCTTTTACTCCATATAGTATTACTTTACTTTTTCCATTTGTCGCAATTACATATGAAGATTTTATTTCTAATACTTTATATGTACCACTACTAGGCAAATGTTCCATCTTTATATAGGAGTCATGTATTTGTATGAAGCAACATAATAATATTGTCCAAATTACTAACTTTACATGTCTTTTATGATAAATGATACTACACATTATGATAAATAATACTTTTACCCACATTACTTCAATCCATAAAAATACCCAAATCATACATGCAGACAATAAATATTTATCTTTCATAAACAAATATTATCCTTTATTTTATCATATAGTTTTTGTTTAATTCCTTTAATACTCATAAGCTCTTCTAAAGAAGAAAAGGATGTATGTTGGCGATAATCAATAATACGTTGTGCAATGGATGGCCCTACTCCACTCAAAGAGTCTAATTCTTCTAATGTTGCGGTGTTAATTGAAATACAAGACTTTTCTTTTTTGAGGTTTATTACCACAACACCTTCATTTTCAATATTTTTAGATAAATTAAGTGATGATGTATCTGCATTTGGCAATAAACCTCCTGCTTGCGTAATAGCTTCTTCAATTGTTCCATCCCATGCCAAATTATAAACACCAGGATTTTTAACTGCACCTTTTACTTCTACTTTTTTATAGTCTAAACGATACTTCTGCATATCAATAGGATGAATTGGTTCATAACATATCCAAATCAATATACATATCAATAAAAAACCTACTTTTTTCATCATATCCCTCCATAAAGTTATACGATGTAAGTAGGTAAAATGTACAAATAATTATTTTAAATTTAAAATTCTTACAGAATATGGTTCTTCAACACCACTAATTTCTACAGTTTCTCCAACTTTGTGATCCATTAAAGAAACAGCCAATGGTGTAATGTTAGAAAGTTTACCATTTAATGGATCTGCCTCGATAGAACCAACAATTGTATATGTTTCTTCTTCATTTGTAGATAAATCAAGTATAGTTACTGTAGAACCTAATCCAACAGAACGACTTGTTGATTTTGCTTTATCTTCCTCAATAATTTCTGCATTTGAAATCATTGCCTCTAATTCACGAATTCTAGCCTCTACACGGGCTTGTCTATCACGTGCTGCATCATAATCCGCATTCTCACTAAGGTCTCCTTGTGCACGTGCTTCTTGTAGCTCACGAATTACTTCATCACGAACAACATGAATCAAATTGTGTTGTTCCTTTAAAAGTTCATCCAAACCTTCTTTCGTAACTAAAAATTTTTCATCCGCCATAATTTCACTCCTTAACTTGGGTTATTATACCATGATTTCATGTATAATACCACTCATTTTTAACATCACAAATAGAAATTAGCATATTGCTACTTTTTATACGTAAATTGTATTAACTATTTGCTTAGCGAATCACACTTGAAATTTTTGTCATCAATAAATCAATCGCAACCATATTATTCCCGCCTTCAGGAATAATAATATCTGCATAACGTTTACTTGGTTCAATAAACTGATTATGCATATCACGCACTGTACTTAAATATTGATCTACAACTGAATCAACCGTTCTTCCTCGTTCTTTTACATCTCTTAATAACCGACGAATAAATCGAATATCTGCATCAGTATCAACAAAAATTTTAATATCACATAAGTTTCTTAAATCTTCATTTTCCAAAACAAATAAACCTTCCACTACAATAACATCACTAGGTTCAATTACTTCAACTTCTTGCGAACGTGTATGATTTACAAAATCGTACACAGGCTTTTTAATTGCCTCTCGTTGTAATAATTTTTGTAACTGCGAAATTAATAAGTCATCATCAAATGCGAAAGGATGATCATAATTTGTCAAAATTCTTTGTTCCATAGTTTTCTCGCTTTGATCTTTATAATAATCATCTTGTCGAATAATGACTACAGAATTCGTATGTTCAAAATGCTCTTTTAATTGTGCTGATATAGATGTTTTTCCAGAAGCACTACCACCAGCAATACCTATAATAACAACTTTTTTCATCTTACATATCCTATTTATTTAAATTAAATTTTTCTTGATTTTTTAATTGCTCATCATATGTTTTCGCATAATATACACTGCCATCACCATAAATATCCGCAACAAAATATAAATAATCGTTTTTTGTTGGATTTAATGCAGCTTTGATTGCATCTTCTCCAGGATTTAAAATTGGTCCAATTGGTAATCCTTCATGTAAGTAA
Organism: uncultured Eubacterium sp.; assembly: GCA_904395785.1. Classification (GTDB taxonomy): domain Bacteria; phylum Bacillota_I; class Bacilli_A; order Erysipelotrichales; family Erysipelotrichaceae; genus Amedibacterium. The sequence goes on from CAJFOG010000136.1 coordinate 3,376, forward strand.
GTATTGTAAGGAGATTCTGTTAAATATTGAATCTCACAATCTTCACCACTTGTTAAATCATCGTATAAAGAATAGCAAACGCTAACACTTGATTCTAACTTCATTCCTTTTGCTAATCTATTTTCAAATACACCTGCTACTAATCCCATATCTTTTACAGTACTAGCTTCATATTGCACCATACTAGCAAGTGTAATAATTTCATAAATTGACTTACCATTTTTATCAAAATCTGCCTTATTACGTTCA
>CAJFOG010000137.1 GCA_904395785.1 uncultured Eubacterium sp.
AAATTATTATAATGGAGTATAAAAAAAGCTGTGATTTTCAGAGAAATTTCAAAATCTCTTACTCGTCACAGCCCCTTTTTTTATGTTGTACAAATAAAATGGATGTATAACATCCTAGTGAAACATGTCTTTTTTTATAAAAATCCATGTAGCGATTACACAAGCAATAATCGCAAGTGCTGTAGGAAATAGCCAATGAGATGCGAAAGGTAAACCATTAACATTCATTCCATAAAAACTAAAAATGATATTAGGAATGGACATAACAATAGTAATAACCGTTAATATTTTCATAACAATATTTAAATTATTAGAAATTACAGAAGCAAAAGCATCCATTGTTCCAGATAATATATTTGAATAAATATTACACATTTCAATTGCTTGTTTGATCTCAATCATTACATCTTCTAATATATCTTCATCTTCTTCATATAACCGAATAAACTTACCTCTCATAATTTTATTTAATGTAACTTCATCAGCTTTTAAAGATGTAGAAAAATATACTAATGATTTTTCTAAACCAAGCATTTGAATTAACTCTTGATTTCGCATAGATTGGTGTAATTTTTTTTCTGTACGCAAAGACACACGATCAATTTGACGTAAATAAATAAGAAAACGTTGAGATATTTTAAGTAGTAACAATAATAAAAATCTAGTTTTCATATCTGTATGCATACCTTTAATACGACCTTTTGCCATATCTTCAATGTTTAAATTATCGTGTAGACATATTGTAACAATATAGCCTTTCATCATGACAACTCCTAATGGAAGTGTTGTATATAGTAGTGTGTTATCATTCACGGCTTCATCTTCATCAGCATTAGGGTAATCGACGATAATTAGAGTTTGTCCTTCATCATCATCATGGTCAATATGAGAGCTTTCTTCTTCGTCTAAAGAAGCTTTCACAAATTCAGGAAGAACACCAATTTCTTGAATTAGAAAATCACATTCTTCTTGTGTTGGTGAAATAGCACTAATCCAGCATCCAGGTTCTGGTTTATCTATTTTTCTTGTAATTTGGTCTTCAAATGTTTTGTAAAAATCTAACATAATATCCTCCTATTCTACAGGAGGATCATACATGCCTCCTGTTTTTTAATATTTATATCTGGATAAGGACTTTCGGGTTCAGGAGACATGTCATTCACCTTCTTTCTTTCTGTTATATTATATCATAAAATAGGGAGAAAAAATAGGTATAAAACCTATGAATTCTCATAATAAATAGCATCTTTTACTGTTTGTGCAAGTTCTTTACCACCTATAGCTTCAATCAATGCAAATGCAAAATGAATGGTGGAAGCAGCACTACGCCCTGTAATGATATTGTGATCAATCATGACATGGGTATTATGGTATATTCCTTGAAAGTCTTCATTCATGGAGCAAAAACAAGTATAGTGCTTATTTTTTAAATATCCTAACTTTCCTAAAATAGTAGGAGCAGCACATATAGCAGCAATAATTTTTTGATTTGTATAAAAGTAATCAATCGCTTCTATCACTAGGTTAGACTGTGATAACTTTTGATAATGTGGACCACCTGGTAAAAAAAGTGCATCATAATCTTGTAAGTGAAGTTCATCACTATTATGTAAAGTAGTAATTGTAATATCAAAACGACCTGTTGCTTGTGAATGTTCTAATGCATAAATATCAACTTGAATACCAGCTCGTCTTAATAAGGCAATTGTTCCAATTGCTTCTAGTTCTTCAAATCCATCTGTTAATAAACATAAAATACGCATATAATATCCCTCCTATTTGTATTATACAACAGTTTTCTTATGAATGCATAAGAAATCATACTTTATCATATAGTGAAATATAAGGAGGGTTATGATGGAGAAGCTACTTGTTTTAAATACGAAAATTAATGCTTTTGTATGGGGGAATTGGATGATTATTTTACTATTATGTTGTGGTGCTTTATTGTTTGTGATGACAAAAGGATTACCATTTCGTAAAGCAGGTTTTATTATAAAGAAAACAATTGGTTCTTTATTTCATAGCCAAAATAGTGAAGGGATTACATCATTTCAAGCTGTATCAACTGCATTAGCAGGAACTTTAGGTGTAGGAAGTATTGTAGGAGTTGCGACTGCGTTAACGATTGGTGGACCAGGTGCGTTATTTTGGATGTGTGTAAGTGCGATTTTAGGTATGATGACAAAGTATGCAGAAGTAGTGTTAGCCATCCATTATCGTGTACGACATCATGATGGAAGATGGCTTGGAGGTCCAATGACAACATTGGAATATGGTTGTCATTGTAAGTTTTTAGGTGTATTGTTTGCGATATTTTGTATGCTAGCATCTTTTGGAATCGGGAATTTAACACCAGCTCAAACAATTACAGAAACTATCCAAACATATGTAGAAATACCATCTATTTGGATAGGTATTGTATTAGCATTTTGTATGTATCTTATAGTGAAAGGCAAAGCTGAGGGTATTATGCGATGGAATGAGAAATTTGTCCCAATCATATCTATTATATATATTGCAGCATGTTGTTTTTTGATTATGCGACATAAAGAACAAGTATATGATGTTTGTATCACGATTTTAAAAAGTGCATTTCAATTTTCTAGTGTACTTGGTGCAGGTAGTGGGTATACGATACAAAAAGCAATGCATTATGGAATAAGTAGGGGAGTTTTTTCAAATGAAGCAGGAATGGGGAGTTCACCGTTATCTCATGCAGCAGTTGAAGAAGTTGACGCAGTAGAACAAGGGTTTTGGGGTATTTTTGAGGTGTTTTTTGACACTCTTGTTGTATGTGTGTTAAGTGGTTTTGTTATTTTAACGTCAAATGCATATGCATCAGGATTAGATGGGGTGAGTTTACTTGTTGCTTGCTTTGAAGAAGGATTTGGAAAAGCAGGAGGAATTGTATTTGCTTTATCTTTATTATTTTTTGCGATACCAAGTATTTTAGGATGGTATTATTATGCATTAGAATGTTTACGTTATTTGTTTGAAGTATCTTTTATGGTTGTGATATATCAAATTGTATTTTTTGGACTATTGATGATTGGTGGACAATTGGAATTGCGTGTTGTTTGGGAAATTGCAGATACTTTGAATGGCTGTATGGCAATACCAAATTTAATTTCAGTAGTGCTTTTATATAAAGTTGTGGTAAAATTAACTAAGGAATATTTACAACAGCATGGGAGTGATTAGATGAAGGTAGTAATTGCCTGTGATTCGTATAAAGGATGTATGTCTTCAAAAGAAGTAGCTCAACATATAGAAATTGGTATTCATCGTTTAGATCCTACGATTGAAACAGTTTCTTATGTGATTGGTGATGGAGGAGAAGGAAGTGTGGAAGCATTTGAACAAACATGTTTGGGTGTTAGACAATATGTAAAAACAACAGATGCTTATGGAAAGCCAATTGAAACATATTATACATGTATTGATCAAGGAAAAACAGCAGTTATAGAAGTAGCGAATATTATTGGATTAAATATGCATGAAAAAGAGCGAAGAGCACCTTTTTTTGGAAGTAGTTTTGGAGTAGGAACGGTTATTTTAGATGCGGTAAGTAAAGGGTGTACAAAAATTATTGTAGGTCTTGGAGGAAGTGCGACAAATGATGGAGGAATGGGATTGCTTCAAAGTTTAGGAGCAAGGTTTTATGATGCTTCTCATCAATATTTATCGCCGCAAGCAATGAATTTAGAAAAAGTTAGATATATTGATTTTAATCGCCTTCAAACATTAGAAGGGATTGAATTAATTGCGGCATGTGATGTGAAAAATCGCTTATTAGGTGTAAATGGAGCAACTTATGTATTTGGAAAACAAAAAGGTTTATTTCCTAATCAAATGAAAAAATTAGATCAAGGTATGGAAAATTTTCGTAATCAAATTCAACGATATACAAAAGTAGATTTAAATACAATTGTTGGTGGTGGAGCTGCTGGTGGTATTGGAGCAGTTTTAATTGGAGTATTAAAAGCTAATATGGTACCGGGTATTGATTTATTACTTTCTTGTAGTGATATAGAAGAACAAATAAAATCATGTGATTTGGTTATTACTGGGGAAGGACAAAGTGATCATCAAACGATGTATGGGAAAGTACCAGCAGGTATTGTAAAACTAGCCAACATGTACCATAAGCCAACGATTTGTATGAGTGGAGCATTAGGTATTGGATATACTGAATTATATAAGTTAGGGTTTATCGGTATTTATAGTATTGCAGATAGGGCAATGACTTTCCAACAAGCATTGGAACATGCACCAGAGAAATTAGAGGAGGCAGCATATAGTATTTTAAAAACGATTACATATTTTTATGAAAAGAACTTATAAAAGTTCATTTTGTACAACTTCTTTGATATTTCTAATATTTCTATTAATTTAAGAGATGTAATAGTAATGTTTAGCACAATTATTTTGAAAAAATGATACTATTTGAATATATAAGATGGTTTTAGGTTTTGGAATTATCGTGAATATGAAATTGTTTCGCTATTTTGGTTTTTCGTTTTTTGGGACTAATTGGTTTAGGTGAGAAATTATTGTAAGGTTTGAAAAAGATAGTATAAGCCATAATTTAATTGGTGATAAATATTTCAAGAGTTATAAAAGCATTGGTTCAAGATAAACTTTTTAGACTGAATTAGTAATTTGAATCTATGAGAACATTTAAAGTGATAATACGAATCGATTTTTATGTTTTAGGACTATTTCTTGATTATTAAATCAAACTGTTCATAGAATTAACTATATATCTTTATGAAGTGCACCTCTATTTATTGATGTCTAATAAACAGGGTGCACTTCGTTTATCAGTATTAACAGATTATATGTGCTTTTTTTCGTAAGCATTTACATTTTATTGTTTTTTTCTCACATATATTGTAAAAAATGTGAAGAATTGTATTGAGTATTATGTGATTTTTATATACAATATATAGTAGGGACGAAAAACATCCCGAACAAAAGACGAATGGAGGAATCGTGTTATGAATATGATAACGATTATCTTTTTGTCTGTGTTGGCAGGTCTTGTCATTGGGGTGATAGTGATGATTATCATTTCAAAGGCAGGTTTAAATAAGGATCAGCAAAAGGCTTCTTTACTGCTTAAAGATGCAGAAGCAAAAGCAGATGCGACAATTAAGCAAGCAGTTTTGGATGGTCGTACACAAGCTCATGAATTGAAACTTGCTGCAGAAAAAGAAATTAAAGAGCGTAAGCAGGAAGTTACAGACATGGAGAATAAACTCTTAAGAAGAGAAGACAATTTGAATTTTCGTGATGAAACGCTTACTTCAAAAGAAAAACAGATTGATTTAAAAAGTGCACAATTAGCTGACAAAATGGCAATGCTGGATGAAAAAGATAAAGAATTACAGGCAAAGATTGATGTTCAAATAGAAGAACTAGAACGTGTTGCAGCTATGACGAGCGCACAAGCTCGTGATGAGTTATTTGCGTTAACTGAAAAACGAATGGAAAAGGAATTAGTAGCGTACATAAAAGAGAAAGAAGATGAGGCAAAAAGCATTGCGTCGGAAAAAGCACGTAATATTATTGCGTTATGCATACAAAGACTTTCTCAGGATGAAGCTGTTGATCGAACAGTATCAGTAGTAGCTTTACCTTCTGAAGAAATGAAAGGGCGCATTATTGGTAGAGAAGGTCGTAATATTAAAGCAATTGAACAAGCAACAGGTGTTGATTTAATTATAGATGATACACCGGAAACAATTACAGTTTCTTGTTTTGACCCTATAAGACGTGAGGTTGCACGTTTAGCGTTAGAACATTTGATTAAAGATGGTCGAATTCAACCAGGACGTATCGAAGAAGTTGTTCAAAAAATTCGTAAAGAAATGGATGCGCATATTATGAAAACTGGTGAAGATACAGTCTTTAAACTAGGAATAGGAAAAATAAATCGTGAAATTATTAAAATGATTGGACGATTAAAATACCGTTAT
>CAJFOG010000138.1 GCA_904395785.1 uncultured Eubacterium sp.
AACCTTATAATTTATGGGGTGCTATTTACCCCATGTTATTTAAGACCCCATAGATTGTAAGCCCCACGTTATTTTAGATTACCAAATAGGCTACAATACGTAACCTATTTCTTATCTGGATTATATACGATCTTTAAACGTCTTTGATGACCTTCTCCTTCACTCACAGTTGAAACACCTTTTACTTTCATAAGGCAATTATGGATTGCCTTTCTTTCATCTGCTGGCATAGGATCTAATAATGCATCTGTTTTAGAACGTTGTACAGTTTTTGCTACACGCATTGCTAATGCACATACTTTTTGATATTTTTCTTCTTTATATCCATTCACATCCGTTAAAGTACGTACTCTACGTTTAAACTCACCTGATGTTGCTAACTGTACTACTTCATTAATAGATTGTAATGTTTGACCATTTTTTCCTATTAACAACGCATTATTGTCTGAGTTTAATAACACAGTATAAAAATCATTTTGTTCTTGTACTTTTACATCTACTTGTAAGTCTATTCCGGTAAAAAACTTATCTAAATACTCTTTTATAAATAAGCAAATATCTTTTCTACAGTAAGCACGAATTACTGCTTTACTACCAATCCCTAAAAAACCTTTAGACTCTTCTAATACTTTATACGATAGTTCTTTTATGGTTACTTGCTTATCTTGGGCTGCCTGTTTTAAAGCATCTTCCACATTTTTTCCAGTATAAGTTTTCATTTGGAATCTCCTAATCTTTCATAAAAAATTTATGAACTACTACATTTTGAATTACACGTACTACAGAACTTACTAACCAATAAAATGTCATAGCTGATGGCCAGTTAATTGACAAGAATGCAACAATAATCATATTCATGTAAACCATCATATTCATAGAGTTTGCTAAACCATTTGTTTGTGTAGGTTGCGCATATTTTTTCTCTTTGACATTGCTTTTTTTCTTTCTATGAGCTTGTAACCATTGCGGCATTTTAAATGATAAGAACTGGAATAATAACATTAATACAAACATTACAATATACCAGAAAGAAGTTTTCATCCCTTCCATCGGAGTTGTAACTAAATTTAATCCCATAAAAGATCCAGTAACTACACTATACGCTCTTAAAGTTGCATTATACATACCGAATAACACAGGTAATTGTATAAACATAATCAGCATTGTACCAAATGGATTAATTTTATGTTTTGAATATAATGCTTGTAACTCTTGTGCTTGTTGCATTTTGGCGTTTTGATCAGATCTACCTGCATATTTTGCTTGTATTTTATTTACTTCAGGTTGTATTGCCTGCATTTTCTGACTTGCAACTTGTGATTTTAAAGATAATAAGAATATTAAAATCTGAATAATCAATGTTGTAGCAATAATCCCAACCCCTGCATCAGTCACACTTGCAATTAAGTTAATTAACTGAGCAATAGGATACACGATAAATCCATTGAACCAACCTTCATCTAAACTTTCTTTAAAAGTTGTCTTAGGAATTATAATTTCATCTTCTGGTTTATAATCCTTGTACTTAGCTTCTTCCTCTGAATTGGGTGAAAACACCACATCTTGTTTTTTCACTGTTTCATCTTTTACTGTAATAATTGAATCTGCGTATGTCTTACCTGTTTTGCTATCTCTAGGAACCGCACATCCTGTTAATGAAACAACCATAATCATTGCGACTAGAAGCAATTTCTGTTTCTGTTTAAAAAATTTTTTCATTCTCTGTCTCCTCGCTAAAGTTTGTCTACCTTTATATTTTAACTTTTTTAACCAATCTTTCCAAGAGTTTTTTATTGTTTGCAAAATTTTCTTCATGGTACTTCACACGAACAAGAATAATTGTATCAAAATTTTCTTCAAATGAATAAATATCTTGTACCATCATACGTACCTGCCTTTTTACTTTATTACGAATAACCGCTTTTCCTAATTTTTTACCAGCAGATATTCCAACTCTTGCATATTCTTCTTTTCTTGGTTTCACATAAATAACAAAGGAAGGACTACTATAAAATCTTTTATAGTTCATAATTTCCGCAAATTCCCGTGTATCTTTCACACGAAATTGTTTTTTCATTGCTAATCTTCCTCTCTTAGCGTCCATATAGTATTATAACGTATTTCTTTTATGATTGCACTCTTTTCAAAGGGAATATGCTGTAATTATGACAGATATTAACATTTATAGTATGTATCTTATGTTTTCTTTTTATTTTTTTTAACTATTATTAGAAAATATAATTAATAAGTTTTACTCAATTTTAAAGACAATAAAAAAGAACAAGATACCTTGCCTTTTTCATACTTTTAAGAAAACTACATCCGCTCTTTATGCACCATCCAATATCCTTTACGATCTAAACCAATTCTAGTGATTATTTCTTTTTTTTATTTGTGCTATTTCCTTAAATTTTTGTATTGCTGATACATCTAATCGCTCAATTAAAACATGAGGGTGAGGAATATTATCTCATTTTACAAGAACTTGCGATAGTATAAGAAGGAATACAAATTACTATATACTCCAAAATTCCTTCTTCAAGTAAATTTATATCTATATTAATACCTATTTCTCATAATAAAAAAGAGGTACGACAGCTTTATAAGCTATCATCACCTCATTTTTTATTAAGCTGATAACACTTTTCTTCCTTTGGCACGACGACGCGCTAATACTTTACGTCCTCCTACAGTAGCCATTCTAGCTCTGAATCCATGAGTTTTTTGGTGTTTTCTTTTGCTCGGTTGATATGTTCTTTTCATCTTGAGCCACCTCCACTTCTTTATATTTTATACAAATTGAGCATTGCCATCAAATTATACATAAAATCAAAACTAAAGTCAATATAACATCAAAAGAAAATATAACCATTGAAAATTTACATAAAACTGTTTCTATTTGTTTTCAATAATTTTTCAAAATCTGTTGCTGCAATAGGCTTACTAAAATAATATCCTTGAAACATATCACAATCTAATTGTTTTAAATATTCATACTGTTCCTGTTCTTCTATTCCCGTCTTTAGAAGTTAGCACCATGAATTTTTAGAAACCATCCTATACTTTAAATTTACAGATATCCTTTATTTATGGGATATC